>JBEKEO010000034.1:0-20368 GCA_050013795.1 Bacteroidales bacterium | reverse complement strand
CCCGCTTGCGCCGGATTAATAAGTAATGGCGTCATCATAAATTGTGAAAAGTGAATATCCTGTGATATTAATTTTCCGGCAGGATTAATAATAATTAATATAAGAGCAATTTGGTATATATATTTTTTCATACGGTTATTTTTAAAGTATCAACTATTTTTTATCTGAAAAGGTTAACATTTCCCTTTTTAGTTATTTCAGATCCATTGTAAAGATTGGCTTTTAAATAATAAACAAAAACTCCTGTATTCATCTTCTTCCCTTTATACGTTCCATCCCAGCATGTTTTCAAATCAGTTGAAGAAAAAACTTTTTCTCCCCACCTGTCATATATCGAAAATTCCATTGACTCGATACAGTTGCCATAAACACATTCCAGTGCGTTATTCCCATTATCTGGCGAGAATGCATTTGGCACAAATACATCTCCGCAATTTATCTCAACAGTAACTTTTACTGTATCTGAACTGGTGCATCCATTTGAATCGGTTACAACAAGTATATAGTAAGTTGTTGTAAGAGGACTTGCTGTTGGATTGGCAATATTAGGGTTGTTAAGCCCTGTTGAAGGTGACCACGAGTAACTGATTCCTCCGCTTCCATGAAGCTGGGCGCTTCCTCCAATATTAATTATTGTATCATTCCATGCATGCGCCGTTGGCGGGTTTTCCAAATTTACCGTAATACTTGCCGTGGCTGTACATCCGGCACGGGTAACAGTAACAGTATAGGATGTTTGAGTAGCGGGGGAGATAGTAATGGCTGCCGTGGTATCTGAATTATTCCAGATATAAGACGTGCCTCCGTGTGCAGTCAGTATTTCCGACATCCCTTTGCAAAGCAGGCTGTCTCCGGTTATGGTGGCAACAGGAATAGGATTAACTATAACAGTAACATTAGCGGTAGCGGTGCAAATAGAGTTTGATACAGTAACTGTATATAATGTAGTGACAGTTGGCGTAACATTTATCGTGGCAGTTGAAGCGCCGGTACTCCATTGATAAGTGGTTCCTCCTGTAGCGGTTAATGTGGCAGATCCTCCTTTACAAATAGACTGATTGGCTCCTGCAGAAGCACTGAAAGAACTGGTGTCTATCACAATGGCAGTATCAATGCTGGTGCAATTCACGTGATCAGTAACGGTAACGTAATAAGTCCCGGGACCAAGATTACTGGCTGTTGATGTAGTTTGTGGCGGAGTAGAACTCCACAGATAAGTGTAAGGTGCTGTTCCTCCAGAAGCTATAACTGTTGCAGAACCATTATTCATGCCGCAGGTTGCATTAACAGTGCTTATTGTCAGCACGGGAGCATTAGGATTGGTTAAGGTAACAGATGCAGTAGCCGTGCAGCCATTGGCATCAGTAACAGTTACAGTATAAATTCCCGCGTGAAGATTGGATGCGGTCGCTGTAGTTTGTACTGGACTGGAGTTCCAACTGTATGTGTAACCACTTGTACCTCCTGAACCCGCCGCAGTAGCCGAACCATTGCTTACGCCGCAAGCCGGTTGCGTTGATCCGGTGATAGATGCTGTTACAGCTGATGCCGGCTGAGTGATGGTAACAGTTATGGTATCGGGGCAACCGTTATGATCCGAAACATCTAATGTGTAGGTTCCGGCAGCAAGCCCTGTAAAACTTTGTGATCCCGTAATATTTGTATAAGTAACAATTGTTGTTAGTCCATTCATCAATGTATAATTATATGGCGAAGTGCCTCCTGTGGTTGAAGCAGAAAAGCTTCCGGTTGCTCCGCCAAAACATTTTACCTCCACTATACTTGCAGGTGTAACGGTAAGCGGAGGACAAGGTGAACATGAAGGTAATGATGCAATACTATAAATTACCAGCGAATTAGAACCGCCATCAGTTACACGAATAGTATCTGTTGATGGAGTCGGAGGCGGCACTGTTGTCCCCGTTGCAAATGTTGTCCATATCTGGATAACAGTTCCGTTACAGATAGGAGGGATACAAGTTCCTAATGGACAGCTGCTGCAATCAAGAGAGTCTTTCAGATACTGCCAGGTATATGGAGCTGTTCCACCCGAAACAGTAAGGTCTCCACCTGTTTGCGTGCATACAGATAATGTAGCACATGCATTAACAGTAATGTTTATGGAATCCGTTCCGCAGGCTAAGGTATAATAAATAGTATGAATACCGGGCCCTGCCACAGAAGGACTAAACGTTCCCGCAGAGATATTGGTAATGCCAGTACCGCTCCATGTCCCGCCTGTTGTTGCAGCTGTTAAATTAACAGGAGAAGCAGTACTGCAAAAAGGCCCTGCAGGACATATATTTGCATCGCAACAGTATAAAGTCATAGGATTACAGGCTCCCATATTAAATGATTGGACATAACCTGTTCTGCTGGTGCTTGAATTATCCCCTGTAGCGCCGGCGACTATAACATTTCCACCATAACTAACCTTTACATCATATATGCTGTAAGTAGTTGCGACAGATGTTATTGGAGTAAGATTAGCATCAAATTCATATAAACCATTAGCTGAGCCTACATAAACATTTCCGCAAGTGTCGATATCAATACCACTGTTACCTATCTGGTGAAACCCAAGTGTAGTGGTATTAACCCCGCCCGGAATTGCAGCTGTGTTTAAAACAGCACCTGTGGCAAGCGACCGCTTTTCAATATTAGTGCCATTTGCAGTGTAAAGAAAATATCTGTTAGCCCTGATAGACATGATACCTGCATTACCATTATTGGGCCGGTAATTTTCCATTTTGTATGCAAATCCATAACCAGAGTTTAATTTAAAAATAGAAGGATTACCAGAAGGGCAAACACCTATATTTTGATCCACGCATCCGATACTGTCAAGTGTAAGATAGTAATAGCGGGCATTGCGACAGGAAGTAACCGACCTGGCTTCATCCGGGTCATTACCCATTATAGGACCAGGTGTTGCCCATCCGACTTGCGCCATACTATTAACACTTCCTGTAGCTGCATTGATGTCAAATATTTGACCGCTGCCGGTAATAATAGGAATTCCCGTAAGGCGGGTGCCTGCAATAATTAATTTTGTCTGGTCACAGTTAAATGCAATGTTCCAGTATTCGTCCATACTGCCACCTGTAACACTATATACCATTCCTCCGCCTGTATTAACTTTTAGTAATGCCGCAGTTGAACCATTTGTAACATAGCTGTTACCAGCCAAATCAGTGGCAAGAGTTCCCAGCCAGTCGCCACTGGAAGTATCATACGGAGTAGCATAAGTCCACACCCACACTCCTGCGGAAGTATATTTTTGTAATGTCAGAGGAACATCTCCGCCAATAATATATACATTCCCGGAACCATCCTTATCGCATTCCCAAACACAATGTGAATTAGCAAGTGCTGGAGTTACAACCCACGGATCAATTATTACAGTTTTCGAATTATCGTATGCATCATCTAATTTTATTGAAATCGTATTATTTGTTTTGACAAAAAATGAATTAATAATGGACTTATTATCAGAGTAAAATGCATGCGGGGCATGATCAATAATATCGCCAAATAAAGTGTTAATGTGCAAATCGCCATTATTCTTTACTTTCGGATTGCCCGAATAATTCATTCCTACTTTTGCAATATCAGCACCGGGATGTAATATCAGCGTATATTTTATTCCACCGTCGGGATGAAATACATATTCAACATCAATATTCGGATAAAGGTTTTTATACGTTATTTTATTATACCCTTTAATATAATTAATGTTTTTTACTGTTCCGGTATTATCATAAAAGCCGTAGCTGAAATAACCGGTAGCAGGATCATCAGCAACAACCTCAACATTGGGATTAGCATTTTCCCAGTTCATATATTTTATATCAGTTGTTGTAATAATTGCATGTTCTTCTTTTTCTTCCTCTTCATGGTTTGCCGGTTTACCAGAATCTTTGTCGTCATCTTCATCCTTTTCAATCTTTTTGGGCGAAGTTTTATTAAAGGTATAAATAACACCTGTCCTGGTGAAATATATTTTAGTCGGGCCTTCATCGTAGGCATACAAAATATCGGAACTTTTTATTTTATCTTTATTGAGCAGCGGAAATTGGCCTTGGTTTTCGACAAATACTTTTTGCGGTTCCATTTTAACAGTCCAGGCATTGGGTGCTGACTGAGAATATCCTTTTAATGAAAAGCCATTTAAAAAGATAATAATAACAGATAATGGAAAAAGATAAATCCGTTTCATGTAATTATGGTTTGGATGAATAATATTTTATGATATTTATATTGCTTTTTTTATATCACAAATATATAAAATATTTTTATTCTGCAAACAGTTAATGCCGAATTTGAATTGAAGAAAAAATTGCAGAATGATTAATGCAGCAATTTACAAATGATGTAGCTGCATGCTTTGCCAAATAGAGACGAGTGAGAACCAGGGTGAACATAATGCTCATGAACTATGAGCCATTTTTCCATTAATTTAAATTCTTAAGAAATCTCCGTCTATAATAAGAAGTTTAACTCCATTTTCCGAAACGGAACGATGAGAACTCATTTCATCAGATACGATATAAGTATCGCCTTTTGAAAGTCTCATCTTCTCACCTTTATTTAGTTCACTTATAAACTCTCCGTCTAAACAATGAACAATGTGCCCTTTTTGGCACCAATGGTCGGCCAAATACCCTTTTGTATATTCAACCAACCGTATCCTGAGCCCGTTGAATTGAGTTGTCTGCCAATAAGCAGTTCCTGTTTCACCTTTATGTTCAACTTTCCCTATCGAAGGCCAGTCAATAGTTTGAAATGGTATTTTGTTCATTTTTATTTCACCTTTTTAAGTTAATATTTTATCGGTATTGTTCTTTGTTTATCGCTCAGGCATTGCCTGCATTTATTAGTCTTTAGTTCGATATTCGTAGTTCGTTTGTTCTCCGCCGCGGTGAATGTTCGTTTGTTCAATTCATGTTTACTCACAGCCAGGCGAGCGCGAACAAAGGGTAAACAGCATCCACTTCTTTATTATAGATTATATTTTAATGTAAAATCCCCCACTTATTCAAAACTCCAAAATGCCATAATAAATATCCTGCAGCTCCTAATAGTATTATTACTATTATGAGTATCGGTATCCATGGTCTTTTCTTTTTGGCAAAAGGATCTATAAGATTCAATTTCGAGTTTACAGGAAGTGCAGCCAGATGAGTTAAGGTATTGCCGAAAGCAATATTAATTGTAGCACGCGCATTAATAGCCCATCCGTTTGCATCTAATAAAGGAGCAAGATTTCTTTTCCTGAGCTTCAGCCAGGCAAGTACCATGGATGGTCCGGAAATACATAAGATAACACCGGCAATTGCAAGAGGCATTTTCCACCATGTAAGCCCGAAAAATCCCGTCAATATTGCAGCGATTACAGATCCAATTGCTCCAAGTGCAAGACTGATTGCCGCAAATATCCCGACAAATTTGCCAATATCAAACGGTTGATGTGCAGGAGTTGCTGCCGGTACCGCAACAGGTGCAGTAGTTGGTATAGGTTCTGCCTGCAAAGATTCTTTTATGCCTGTATCAACTTTATTGCTTGCTTTTTCAATATGAGATGCTGCTATAGTATCAACTTCTTTCTCTTTTGATGAGGCAACTTTCTCAATCTGTGTAGATATAAATTTCGAAACCTTTCTGTAAGGTGACCAGAAAGATTGCCTGATGCTGATAGGGTTGTCAATGATTTTTATAATTGTAGCATCCCAGTCATCACCTTTCATGTCATAAAAAATTGCATTTCTTCCAATAGCAATATTATCAATATCTCCATCAGTTAATGCAGCTACTATGGTCATTTTCTCATTTTTTGTCTTCGAATAACAATCGCAATATATCAGGCATATCCCGCTTGCTTTGGCAATAGCATTATGTTTCCCCATATCACTTACCTTAATGCAAAGATCACAACAACGCTGATCAATGTATAAGCTTCCTACCTGGAAAATTGCTTTTACACCAGGAGAATAAAAATCATAAAAGGTAACATAGTTTTTAAGCAGCCTGTAAAGATCACGGTAATACCTAACCAGTTTATCAACAAGAAAAATACTGTTTGTATTGTTTTCAAGTGCTTTATCCTGCTCAATTAAAGAACATAAAATTTCTTTTGTATTGCCTTTCAGCAATTCTCGTATGTTTTCCAATCCTATTTGCTCAACCGCCTTACCACTCTTTTCAGATTGCCAGCTGAGGTAAGCATCGAATTTATTAATAATACTTTCAAATTCCGTTTCGGTCAAGTTATCTTTATCAAGAAACTCTTTTTTGATTACTAATTGCAGGAAGTTGTCAAGCGACTTTTCCCATGCCGGGTTAATTCCTTTTGTAAGAGAAAGTGGTTTCCTTGCCTCAATTTTTGAAAGTGGGAAGCTCGCTATTTCATCAATACAGGAAGTTAATTCCTTATGGCTAATCCCTTCAAATCGTGTACTGAGTGAATTTAAAATGGAGGCCGACTCAGGATCAAATTCAGCCAAACGACATCTCAGAAAATAATCTTCAATTTTAGGTTTTATAGCTATAAAGGCTGCAAAGGCGTCAGTAGTGGAATCTCCAAATGGTAATATCTTTTTTATGTTTGCTTCAGCTTTGGCATACCAGGTAGAATAATCTTCACAGTTCTTATAAAAATCATTTATATGATCAATAGAAATTCCCTGCATCCCGTTTCTGTCTTTTGCCGAACCCATGCAGGATATTATATCATTGATAAGTTTCTTTATCTCTTCGTCATCAGTCGAAACTTCAGTTATTATACCATCTCCGTTGAATTCTGTATCTGCAAAGATTTTATCAGTATCAGAGGTTTCTTCAACGCTGATTTCATTATCATCGGGTTTACCCAAATTTTTTAATATCTGCTTGGCAGATGTAATCAAACTTTTTCCTTCCTCTGTGCATTCATTAATGGCAGAGAGTGGCAGGCTTTTATTTTCCTTTACTAAATCGTCAGGATTTTTTATAAGGGATGTCAGCCATTTTACAGCTTCAAGAATTTCAGGAACCCTGATCCTATCATCCCTGTCTTTATCTATTAATTCAAGTGTTTTGGGATCGATTTCCATTCCGTGAACAGGGCAACTCAGTGCTGTCCAGAGTTTTTGATCCAGGTGTTCAAGCGAAACCAGATCCATCCCAGTTTCAAGGTTTACCCTGTTAACACCTCCTACACGCGAGAATTGCCAGATGTGCTTATCGTCTTCAGGTTTAATCAGGCTTTTTAAATTGCTTACTCTATTGATGATATTTGTTGACTTGGTCATAATCAATGAATTTGTAAATGCAGTTAAATATTAGAACTTGTATGATAACCCCACTCCGAACAATTCTTTGAACTGAGTTCTTGGTCCTGTATCACCTTTAGAATCAATAACAATTTTTACTTTATCGTCATAAAGCAATTGCGTGGATAATGTAGCAGAAATAAACTTATTAATTTTCATTGAAATTAGGACTTGCCAGTTAATAACAATGTTCTGCGGGTTTAGCAAATAATTTGAGAAAAAATCAGCTTCTGTAGCAAGGTTAATGTTTTTCATAATATCCTTCTTTAATGAAACTCTTAGGTATCCTCCAAATTCAAATTTTGTTTTTTTGCCGGGAGTAATAACCTTGCCGGAATCATCTAGAACTGCCGGATCAACACCAAAATCTCCGGCATTGGCCATCGCAGTATTATCTACAATTATTAATTTGCCTGTGACAGGAGCAATAAAACAATCGAATACATTATTCGGTTTATAATCCATTCCTAATGCGCCTATTAGGTTAGCCGGAGCAAGTAAGTCAGAAATTTTTACACTATCGTTCGGATAATTATATCCTGGAGCCATTTGTGTTTTGAAATTTACAAGAGCGGCATAGTACCAGCTTTTTGTAGCTTCCTGCCCATATTTTGAGTTGATTTCAAATTTATCATCGCTTTTCTGGTAAGGAGCATTTTTATCCCCTTGGTGAATTAACCCATAACCAACATCCAGCATATTATCCCATCTCGATTTATCGTGTTTTAAACATGCAAAAGCGTGCAAAAGCCCGTTAAAAGCCAGTGAATTCATTCCACCTGCCGACCAGTTAGTTAATGAAACCTGACTTAAATTAAATGCAACTATTCCGCCTTTTTTCCATCCATCGAGGGTATCGGAAGTTTTTACGCGCAGATCCTTTTCTTTATCGGTTATTTGGCCAAAGGAGAAATGGTTTATAATTATTGCTGTTAAAATAAAAACAAGTTTTCTTTTCATCTATTTGAAATTAAAATTTATTAGCAAAATTAACAAAAACTGCAAACCCCTTAATTGTAATAGAATTTTAAAGAAAAGTAGAAAAATTTATTAGACAATAAAACAGTGATTATTGAAGTTTATACTTTTATAGAGTCTTTGACTCCTTCTCACCCCCAACAATTTAATCATAATTCCTTGCTGTTTTCTCCATTTTACCGCTTTTCACCCAAAGTATCAGGTGGAAATTACACTGTTTCAAGTGGTTTTATTAATGTTAGCTAACTAACATCACATGATAGCTACCTAACTTTTCATGATAGCCAGTCAACTTTTAATGATAGCCACCTAACTTTTCATGATAGCCAGCTAACTTTAACTGTTAGCTAATAAACATCACGTGTTAGCTAAGCAACATTAAAAGTTTGACTTGTATAAATGAAAGAAGGAGGGGAATCCAAGCATTTCAGGCAATAATAAGAAAATATAAGCTCATAGAAACAAAAAACCTGCCTGGATACAAGGCAGGTTTTTCGAAATGTTTATTCATTTCAAGCATTTTATGTTTCATCAAGCCTCCTTTCGTTTATTAACAATAAATTCAAACCAATCACTCCAGTCGTTCACCTTGCCTTTTTTCCCAACCTTGCGGTTGCGCATATAATATGTCTGCTTCAGTGTAAGTACTGGCGAAAGCTTATGGGCTGCATGTAGAGCATACTTACCTTGTCGGGCGATAACTGCCATTCATGCTCGCCCCTGCCATCGGCTAAAAGTATATATTACAAGAAACTAAACCTATACCCTATACCCGATTCCGTAGTAATCAAAGCGGGCTTTGCAGCATCATCTTCAAGCTTCCTGCGCAACTGAGCAATGAATACGCGCAGATATTGGGTCTGTTCAACATAGCCTATACCCCATACTTCTTTTAGAATGAACTGGTGAGTGAGCACCCTGCCTTCATTTTTTGCTAAGAGAGCCAATAAGGAGAATTCTGTTGATGTGAGTTTTATTATTTCGTTATTCTTATGAACCGTGTGGTTGGCCAAATCAATAGTTAATGAACCAAATTTCAGGATAGGATCTTCTGAAATACCCTGGCTTTGCCTGATGGCAACCCTTATACGGGCCAGCAATTCACCTGTCCGAAAAGGTTTGATAAGATAGTCGTTTGCTCCTTTATCAAGGGCTTTAATAATATCGTCTTCCAGATTTCTTACAGAAAGGATAATGATAGGTTTTTGATACCATTCGCGCAGCTTATTGAGAACTTCAAGTCCGTCCATATCAGGCAAACCCAGGTCGAGGATAATTAAAACAGGCTGCAATGATGCTGCCAATGCAAGTCCTTCTTTTCCGCCGGATGCTTCGCTAATTTTATACCCGTTAGCTGAAAGAGTTATTTCAAGCAAACGGCGTATTTGTACCTCGTCATCAATTATAAGAATGATTCCTGTATTTGTCATTTTATTCTTCTTCCTGCTTATTAAACTGGTTCATTTCAGATATTTTAACAGGGATTTTAATGGTGAATAATGCTCCCCCGTTCTGCCTGTTCTTTGCCACTACGGTTCCTCCATGAGCTTCTACAAATCCTTTCACTATAGATAATCCTAAACCTGTACCGCCTGCTTTTGCATCTTTTCCTCTGTAGAATTTATTATAGACTGACAATAATTCTGTTGCAGGAAATCCTTTGCCCCTGTCCATGACCAAAATGGTAAGATCGCCATTATCATAAAAAAATTTGATTCTTAAAGTAGTTTCAGCAGGAGAGTTTTGCGTGGCATTCAAAACCAGATTATGCAATACCTGTTCTATAAGCCCGAAGTCAATAAACACCAAAGGCATGTCATCGGGAATGACAATTGAGACATTAAAAGGTTTTAACTCCTGCTGAAGCGTTTCGGTCACTCTGTTTGCCAGATCATGCACATCACACCAGTCAAGGCGTGGAGTTATACGCCCGGTTTCAAGGCGGGACATATTAAGCAGGTTTTCTATCAGGCGGTTAAGGCGTATTGAAGCTGTATTAATTTCAGCATATAATTGTAACTTTGTTTCTTCGGGATAGCCTTGTGATAAAAGCGTATCGGAAGCTCCCATAATGGTTGCTACCGGAATACGTAATTCGTGAGAAATAGAATTAAAAAGAGTTTTGTATAGTTTTTCCGATTCGCTTAAAATAATAGCCTTCCTTGCATCATTTCGCAAGAACTCACGCTCAAACTTACCGGATATTTGGGAAAGAATTGATTCCCAAAACTCCTCTTCTCCATGCGTAAACACATTTGTGTGTTCAACAGCAATAACTCCCATATTTTCGGTATTCCCGGTCAAAGGATAAAATGTATAATCGGTTGATGGCAAAGTGTCAGTATGCTTTCCTGCTTTAGAAGAATGCTTATATACCCATGCAGCAATACTTAATTCGTTTTCTGAAAGTTTTATTTTAGTATCATGATTGACTTTTGTTTCAAGCTGGTTTAATTCGTTTTTCAGGATTATTGCACAATTAATATTAAAGTATTTCTGAATGTATTTCAGTGCAATTTTTGTAACTTCATCTATTCCTGTTATCATTGAAAGTTCTCTTGCAAGTTGATATAGTGCATGAGTACGTCCTTCCCTTACTCTGATTTTTTCCTCCTGACGGCGGACCCTTGATGTTAAAATTCCATTGAGCAACGCGATGATAAAAAACATCATGAGCATCAGCATATCCTCAGGTTTCTCTATATGCAAGGTAAATTGTGGTGGTATGAAAAAATAATCCCAGAACAATGCACACAATGTTGCTGCAAGTAAAATTGGACCTGTTCCATAAAAAAGTGCAAGTATGGATATTAAAAATAAAAGGACAAACGAAACAACCTGGTATCCGCCGATATAATCCATTATGAAGTAAGAAGCAATGGTTGAAATAATAACGAGTATGGAAGTAACCAGGTACTGGCTGATATTTGATGTAAAGGGAGGAATCGAAACCCTGTTTTTGAAACGGTCTTTCGCCTGCCTGTCAGAACCCAGAACATAAACATCAATATTACCGCTGAATCGCATCAGTTTATTTACAAAATTTTCAAGCGGCAGCATTGAATAAAGGGTCCGAACTCGCGGCTTTCCTATGATGATATGTGTAACATTTTCTTTTTGGGCAAAATCAACAATTGCTCTCACAACATTGTAACTGGTAATGATCCGGAATTTTATTCCTAATTGTTTTGCCAGCTTGAAATTTTTATCCAGTTGTTCACTTTCTTTGGGTTTAAGCTTATGTAGTGTTTCAACATATAACGCCTGTATGTTTGCCCCCATAGAATAGGAAAGATTTTTAGCCCATCGCAATAACCTTGTTGATTGTGGCCTGTAATCAATTGCAACCAAAAGATGCAAACCCGATTTCCATGGGCCGCGGATACGCTTGTTCTGCATGTAATCGTGTAGTTGTTTATCTACACGGTCTGCAACAATACGCAGCGACATTTCACGCAAAGCGGTGATATTCCCTTTGCGGAAAAAATTCTCAATTGCTTCTACAGTACGTTCATGTGTATATACTTTTCCTTCAGAAAGCCTTTGTAATAATTCATCCGGTGTAAGGTCAAGCAATTCAACTTCATCAGCATTTTCAAAAATCTCATCCGGTAATGTTTCATGAACTACAATGCCTGTTATTTGTGCAACAGTTTCTGACCGGCTTTCAAGATGTTGAACATTTAAGGTTGTATAAACATTAATGCCGTTATCGAGTATTTCCTGCACGTCCTGGTATCTCTTTGTATGACGGCTTCCGGGAGCATTGGTGTGTGCCAGTTCATCAACAAGAATAATTTGCGGCTTGCGTGCAATGATAGCATCCAGATCCATTTCCTGAACCTGCGTACTTTTATATTCATAGGTTTTACGGGGAATTAATTCAAACCCTTCTACCAGTTCAGCGGTCTCTTTCCTGTTATGCGTTTCGACATAACCGATTACGATATCACTGCCTTTCAATTTTTCAGCATGAGCTACTTGCAGCATAGTGTATGTTTTGCCAACACCTGCACACATACCGAAAAATATTTTCAGTTTGCCCCTTTTGCTTTTTTCTTCTTCATTTTTCAATGAAGCCAGAAGTTCATCAGGGTCTGGCCTGTTATCGTCCAAATCGTTCATTTGATTTTATCAACCTCCAAATTTAATAATAATACATTAATTCGTTCTTCTCCAAGACATAAAAGCTGTGGAGGCTCTTTAACTTCATTTATGCATTGTATAAGCTTTTGCTTTTGAATATTGTTGAAGTTCCGTGCTTTTGCAATTCTGTCAACCTGCAATAAAGCAGCTGTTGGTGAAATATGAGGGTCGAGTCCGCTACCTGATGCAAAAATCATTTCAGACGGAACTTCAGTAAGGCTATCTAATTTATTAACTGTAATAAATTGTTTTTTACATGAGTCAACAAAGTGTTTCAGCTTGGCATTAGTTAAACCATAATTTGAACCACCTGATGGTAGGGGATTATATGAAATAGCCGAAGGACGGGATGAAAAATATATTGAACTATCAAATTGTTGCCCTATAAGTTCACTTCCTATTATCTTATTGTCTTTTACAATCATGCTGCCATTGGCCTTTCCGGGAAAAACAAGTTGGGCAATTCCTGTAACAAAAAGCGGGTAAATGATTCCGGTTAAAACGGTAAAAAACAGGAATATTTTTAAAGATATGATGAGTGTTTTCATATTAAGTTTCTTTATAAGTTAATTAAAATATCAATTAGTTTAATACCAATAAAAGGAATGATAATACCTCCTACAGCATATATCATTAAGTTGCGGGATAAGGCCCTGTTGGCGGAAACAGGTTTGTATTGAACCCCTTTTAATGCCAGCGGTATTAATGCAACAATGATAAGTGCATTAAAAATTATAGCACTTAATATAGCGCTTTGAGGAGAGCCTAGGTTCATAATATTCAGCGCAGAAAGAGGTCCGATGCCTGTTTTACCTGCATATAACGAAACTGCAATGGCGGGGATAATGGCAAAGTATTTGGCCACATCGTTGGCAATGCTGAAGGTGGTCAGTGATCCACGTGTAATGAGTAATTGCTTGCCTACTTCAACTACCTCAATTAGTTTAGTAGGATTACTATCGAGGTCAACCATGTTGCCGGCTTCACGGGCAGCCTGTGTACCTGTATTCATTGCAAGTCCAACATCGGCTTGTGCAAGGGCTGGGGCATCATTTGTACCATCTCCAATCATTCCTACTAAATGACCATTCGTCTGTTCTTCACGAATACGGCGCAGCTTATCTTCAGGCTTGGCTTCTGCCATAAAATCATCAACTCCGGCTTCTGCAGCAATGGCGGCAGCCGTTAATGGATTATCTCCCGTGATCATAACTGTTTTGATGCCCATTTTTCTCAATTCTGCAAAACGCTGTTTGATTCCTCCTTTTACAATATCTTTAAGGTGAACCACCCCCAAAATCTTATTGTCCTCTGCCACAACCAAAGGTGTTGCGCCCTGTCGGGACAATTCAGAAACAATATCCTTGATATTTTGCGGATAAAAACCATCACTACTTTGCACAAAACTGAGGATGGCTTCCGCTGAACCTTTTCGGATATGATGAAAGATACCGTCGTCTGATTTATAATCAACACCGCTCATTCTTGATTGTGCTGAAAAAGGTATAAATGTTGCATTGAGTTGCTGAACTTCACGACCGCGTATATTGAATTTTTCTTTAGCAAGAACAACAATGGAACGTCCTTCAGGTGTTTCGTCTGATAAGGAAGAAAACTGGGCTGCATCGGCAAGCTCTTCAACGGTTACTCCCTCTGCAGGTATAAAATTCGTTGCCATGCGGTTACCCAGAGTAATGGTGCCCGTCTTATCCAGCAAAAGCACATCAACATCACCTGCAGCTTCTATGGCTCGGCCACTGGTAGCTATCACATTGTGCTGTATAAGCCTGTCCATACCGCTTATACCAATTGCGCTAAGCAAACCTCCTATTGTGGTTGGAATTAAACATACCAATAAGGCAATTAATACGGGTATGGTTAAATTTTGCGTCATGGATAAGCCTGAAGCCGTAAGGCTATAACCAAAGAACGCCGGTAGTGTAACTACAGCTAAAAGGAAAATAATAGATAATCCGGCAAGAAGTATTGTAAGGGCAATTTCATTCGGCGTTTTCTGGCGTTTGGCTCCTTCAACCAAAGCAATCATGCGGTCAATAAATGTATTGCCGGGTTCAGAAGTAATGCGGATTAATATCCTGTCGCTTATTACCTTTGTTCCTCCTGTTACGGCAGAACGGTCTCCACCGCTTTCGCGGATGACCGGTGCGGATTCACCGGTTATTGCCGATTCATCCACACTGGCAATGCCTTCAATAACTTCGCCATCGGAAGGAATTACATCCCCTGTTTCACAAACAACAATATCGCCTTTTTTAAGATCTGTCGCTATCACTAAAACTTCCTGTTTGCCTGATATTTTACGGGCTTTTGTTTCTGTACGATTCTTGCGCAAATTCTCAGCCTGTGCTTTCCCTCTGCCTTCTGCAACAGCTTCTGAGAAATTGGCAAACAATACGGTAAACCAAAGCCAGATAGCTATATTAAGGTTGAATGATGAAAAGCTGCCATGAATAATACCTATAAATACTATTATAGTGGTTAGAACAGAACCTATGGCCACCATAAAAATAACAGGGTTTTTGATCTGTAAAGCAGGGTGTAACTTGGCTACACTGTCTTTTGCAGCCTGTAACAATATCTTTTTATTGAAAAGGCTTGTATTTAGTTTTGCGCTCATTTTGTTCAGAAATTAAAATGTTATTCCATTATTCATTAAAAAATGTTCTACTATAGGGCCAAGTGATAAAGCAGGGAAATGCGTTAAGCCACCGACAATAAGGATTACCCCTATTAATAATGCAATGAACAATGCATTATCGGTTCGGAAAGTGCCCGCCGACATTGGTGTGATTTTCTTCTTTGCCATACTTCCCGCCATAGCCATTACAGGGATAATTACCCCAAACCGGCCTATTAACATTCCGAAACCCAACATAACATTATAAAATACCGTATTTGCATTTAAACCAGCAAAAGCGCTGCCGTTGTTTCCGGCAGCAGAACTGAAAGCGTATAATATTTCTGATAAGCCATGTGGTCCTGAATTATTAAGTCCTGCCAATCCGGCAGTGCTTACCGTAGCAATGGCTGCAAAAACAAGAATTACAAAATTTGGAAAAAGAGTGGCAATTAAAGCCATTTTCACTTCAAAAGCGTTTATCTTCTTGCCAAGGTATTCCGGTGTACGTCCAACCATAAGCCCGGCAATAAATACCGTAAGAACTATAAATACTATCATCCCATACATACCTGAACCTACACCGCCGAAAATAATTTCTCCGAGCATAAGATTAACCATGGCTATCATGCCCGCTATTGGTGAAAGGCTGTCGTGCATACAATTTACCGAACCATTGGATGTTACCGTTGTTGTTGTTGACCAGAGAACACTATTTGTAATGCCGAAACGGGTTTCTTTACCTTCCATCAATGGCAAATGTCCGAAAATAGAATTGGCTGAATACTCAGCGTTTAAAGCAATGATTATACCTGTAAGCAATAAAATAAACATGGCTGTAAAAATCGCCCAACCCTGTTTTGTTGAACCTATCATTTTGCCATAAGTGTAAGTTAACCCAGCCGATATTAAAACTAAAAACAACATTTCAATAAAGTTGCTTATCGGAGTGGGATTCTCAAAAGGATGCGAGCTGTTGGCATTAAAAAACCCGCCTCCGTTAGTACCCAGTTGCTTGATAACAATTTGCGAAGCTGCTGGTCCCATTGGAATAATTTGTTGCGCACCCTTTAATGTCTGAACAGTTTCATAAGGTTTAAAATTCTGCACCACACCCTGACTTACCAAAACAAAAGCAAATATGATGGCTATCGGCAAAAGCACATATAAGGTTATACGTGTAAGGTCAGTCCAGAAATTACCAATTTCATCAGTAGTTTTTCTTGCAATGCCTCTAATGAGAGCCAGTAATATGGCAATACCTGTAGCAGCGCTTACAAAATTCTGAACGGTAAGCCCAAGCATTTGTACAAAATAACTTAGTGTAGTTTCACCTGAATACCCCTGCCAGTTTGTATTGGTCATAAAACTTACTGCTGTATTGAATGCTGAATGCCATGATACATTAGGAAGGTTGGCAGGGTTCATTGGCAGATATGATTGGAATACCTGGATAAGGAACAAAAAGAGAAATCCAATTAAATTGAACATAAGCATGCCAAAGGTGTACGACTTCCAGTTTGATTCCTCATCAGGCTTAATTTTGATGAATTTATATGTCAGCTTTTCGAGCCAGCCAAATACAGGTAACATAATATGTCTTTTCCCTGTGAATACCTTAAACATAAAATTGCCTAAAACAGGCGTTAAACCTATTATTAATGCAAGAAACAGTATTACCTGTATATAATCGAGTGTTGTCATTTTATTGATGTTTAATCCTTATCCTTATTGTTAATATATTTATCTAATTTGAGAAGACGTCCTAACAGGTATCCTATCACTAAAACAAGTATTACTCCGCCGAATAACTCTAATATAACTAAAAAGGTTTCCATCTCTAATTTAATTTAAAATTTTTCAGGCTTAACCATCGCTATAACTAAATATATTAGCAGAAGTATGGCAACAACAAGTCCTATTGCAAACCATGTATTACTGTTCATCTCCATTGGCATACTGTTCTGGGGTGTTGGAGCAGGCACTGCCAGAAAAATGCTCATTATTGTTTTCATTTCAATTGTTTTTTTACACTATACAAAAATATAACCGGATATATAAGTATTTTATTAAGAATATCAATTGAAGTATAAAGATTTTATAAAGATGATTTGTATCTGTTTGCGCTTGCAATAGTTCAACAATATACAAACCCAAACACATAGTAATTTTAAGTTTTGTTATAGTTTATTGTACATATTAAATTCTGTTATTTTGTTCTATTATATAATCATGTTTTTATTCAATATTTCTCTCAAATAAATTAAATTTGCCATCAGGTATATATTCTAATTCATGAAATTTATTTTCTCCTGGCGAGAATCCATTACAAACAAACTTATCATACTTTTTCTTTTGATAGGGATTGGGTCTACAATAATTGTAGGTGTATACTCATACTATTCTGCCCGTCGTTCACTTATCGACCGTACCTTCGACCAGCTTACATCTGTAAAATTTGTAAAGAAAAACCGAATTGAAGATTTTTTTTCCGACAGGTTCCGTGATATTAATTTGCTTTCCCGTACGTCAGAGGTTGCAGATATGATAAGCCTTCTGCAGCATACATTTCAAAATAATAAAAAGAAAATTTTCACATTTCCTGAATCCGATAAATATAAACAGTTTTTTAATCTCAATGTCAAAACATACGGATATTATGATAAGTTTATTGTTTGCGACACTGCAGGAAATTATATTTATACTTCAGGGCTGACTTCAGATTCTTTACACCTGCTTGGCTCAGGCGCTATAAATTATTTAAGCTTATTGCAATTAAAAGATTCTGTTATCAAAAAGAAAAACATAGTTTTTTCTGATTTCAGAAAAGATAATTTCAATAATGATAAGCCTGCTTATTATATTGCCGCGCCTGTTTTTGATGACCGAAAAAATTTCACAGGAATGATCTCCATGCTGATTTCGACAAATGCCATCAACAATATCATGCTTGTCAACAGCAGCAAAACAGGGCTTGGAGAAACAGGAGAATCCTACTTAGTAGGAAGCGATTATTTCATGAGAAGCGATTCACGCTTTATTCCGAATTCCATAATGAAACAGCAGGTGAAATCAAGTGCTTCCATTGCTGCATTTGAAGGAAAACAGTATGCCGAGATCATAAACGATTATAGGAATATTCCTGTTCTCAGTTCATACTGCAAACTAAATATTCCCGGCATCAACTGGGTGATACTTGCCGAGATCGATTTGAAGGAAGCCATGATACCCGTAGAACATACAAGGAATGATATTTTGCTACTTAGTGCTGTACTTGTTCTTTTTATTCTTGCGATTACAATCATAATTGCAAGATCGATTTCGCTTCCTATCATACGGTTAAAGAATGCATCTGTAAAAGTCGGGGAAGGCGATTTCGGTGCCCAAGTCTATGTCAAAAACAAAGATGAAATTGGTGCTCTTGCTGCATCTTTTAACGCTATGACGGAAAAATTAAAGATTACTACAGAGCAAAGACTTACTGCCCTTATTGACGGACAGGAAATTGAAAGACAACGTATATCCCGTGAACTACATGATGGTCTCGGGCAATATCTTATTGCGATTAAACTTAAACTTGAAAATATCGTTGGCAATATGGCGCCGGGCTCGATAGTACAGTTGCAGGAAATGTTCGATAATACAATTGACGAGGTCAGAAAAATATCAGATAACCTTATGCCTTCTATTCTAAAGGAATTTGGTCCCGAAACTGCGTTAAAGAATTTATGCAAAATGATATCACAAACCTCGGGGCTGAATATTACTTTTGAATCGCTTCCATTGAAATGCAAACCCGATGATAAAAAAAGTACATACCTGTATCGCATTGCGCAGGAAGCCCTGAATAATATTGTTAAACATGCGGAAGCTACAAGCGTAAGCCTTCAACTGGTTGAATTAGGAAATCATATAGAACTGATTATTGAAGATAACGGAAAAGGTTTTAACTTTGGGCAGGATTTTCGGAGCATGGGAAATGGTATCCATAATATGCGCGAAAGGACCAGTATTTTGGGAGGGGCATTTGAATTGAACAGCAGCGAAGGTTCGGGAACTACTATAGTTGTAAAAATTCCATTACATGAATAATAATAAAATAGGAATATTTCTTGTCGATGATCACCAGATTGTTCGTGACGGCATTAAGGCTTTGTTGCAGGATACACCTGAAATAATCATATCAGGTGAGGCTTCGAACGGAAAAGAATTGCTTGAACGAATAGCTTCAACGGAAACAGATATTATTTTACTGGACATTTCGTTACCTGATATTTCGGGAATTGAACTTACCAAACAGGTAAATAAAAATTATCCCGATATAAAAGTTTTGATACTGTCCATGTACATACAGGAAGATTTTATTGTAAATGCAATTGCTGCGGGAGCTAAAGGCTATCTACCTAAAAACACCACCCGCCCCGAACTGCTTAATGCCATCCATAAAATTCAGGAAGGCAGCGAATATTACAGCGAGGCCATTTCAAAGATCATTCTTGAAAATTATATTTCGAATGTTCGTAAGCCAAAAGATACCGAACCTTTAAAAGACAAAAAAGAAGTCGATGTACTGTCATCAAGGGAAAAACAAATACTGCAGATGGTAGTTGAGGGTCAATCAAACCAGGAAATAGCAGATAAACTTTTCATCAGTATACGAACTGTTGAATCGCATAAGAACCACATTATGCAAAAGCTGGGTATCAAAAGCATAGTAGAACTTATTAAATATGCTCTCCGGAATAATATTACCGGTATTTAAAATATTTTTCCGCAAATCACCTAATTACATTCGGCATCTTTCTTATTATTTTTCAGTAACTACATTATTGTAGGTTTATTGAGTAAAAAATAATTTAGCGCAATTATTTTTAGCACTCCGCATGATTAAAAAATTACGAGCTTTAATTATTGCAATTCTTTTTATAGTCCTTTCGGTAAACTCCTTATTTGCTCAGAATAAGGACACTTCAAAAATTAATATTACTGCTGATTTTGTAAGCCGTTATATATGGCGCGGACTGGATTACGGCAAAGCGCCAAGCATACAGCCTACCTTTTCGTTCATTAAAAGTGGTTTTGAGATAGGAGCGTGGGGCGCTTTCAGCACTACAGGAAGCTATTATGAACTGGATCCATATGTAAAATACACCTTAAAGAATTTCACCCTGACCTTTACCGATTATTTTGTGAATGACAATTGCTATCAGCCCAATGATACCCGCTATTTTAATTACGACAAATGGACAACCAACCATATATTCGAGGGCTCGCTGCAATATAAAGGACCTGATAA
>JBEKEO010000033.1:0-21040 GCA_050013795.1 Bacteroidales bacterium | reverse complement strand
TGATTGTTTTATTACGAAAGGCTGTAGCTCCTGCACCAACCGGATCGAAAACAATTGGTTTGTTAAGTCTGTTTGCTTCTTTAACGGCAAGCTTCATTGCTTCAATCCAGCGAGGGCTTAATGTTCCTATGTTAATGACCAAAGCATTTGCTATTTTTACCATATCTTCAACCTCTTCAACCGCATGTGCCATAACAGGCGAAGCACCCACAGCAAGCAAAGCATTGGCAGTTGAATTCATCACCACATAATTAGTAATGTTATGAACAAGCGGTGACTTTGCCCTAACATTTTGGAAATGCTTCCAAATTTTCTTTTCCATTGTACTTGTATTATTTGGTTAAACAATTGAAAAAGCCGAGGGTAACTTTTTCGTTAATGTTTAAACCCGTTCCCTTCGCCGGCATTACCCGTATCAGGTTCAATGGGTATGATCTCAGCCTGTTATTTAAGGCACCCCTCCATTGATAGTGCAGCAAAATTATCTTATTTTATTTAATTACAATAGTAAATGGAGAAAAATAATTTGATTTTAATATGTAGATGGGAGAAACAGTATATTTGTAGTATCAATATGAACTGTTTGGTTTACTTTGTAAAAGAAAATTAAATTATAATATTATTATTTGATAAGGTTTATTCTGCTACGTAGTAGCTAACTGTTTATAGAAATAAATATTATTATTGACACAAAGCTCCGTAGGAGCGACCTGTAAATATGCCAAACACCTATTCGCAAATGTATGTTCAAATCGTTTTTGCCGTTCAAGGTCGGGAAAATATTATTCCCCAAAAAAACAAAGAAGAACTCCATAAATACATAACAGGTATAGTTAAGAATCGGGGTCAAAAATTATTAGCGGTGAATTGCATGCCAAACCATACACATATATTTATTGGGTTCAAACCCTGTATTTGCATTTCTGATTTGGTTCGTGATATTAAAACCGCAACATCATTGTTTATTAAAGAAAAGAGATGGATTAAAGGTATGTTTTATTGGCAGGAAGGATTTGGTTCTTTTACATTTTCCCACTCACAATTGACAGATATAATACATTATATAAATAATCAGGAAGAACATCATAAAAGGAGATCATTTAAAGAAGAGTATCTTGAATTAATGAAGAAATTTGACATTGATTATGATGATAAATATTTATTTGATTGGTATGAATAATTATCAGGACGCTCCTATGGAGCTTAAATATTCTTAACTAACATTTACTATAAACAGAATGCCCCTACGGGGCAATTAAAAACTATTGATAGCATTACAAATGACCCAGATACACATTTATGAAACTTATAATAATCAACGGGCCTAATCTGAATTTAATTGGCACAAGGGAAACTGCTATTTATGGCAATGTTTCTTTTGATGAATTTCTGAAAGGATTAAGAAAAGATTATCCTTCGCGTCAGATTGACTTTTTCCAAAGTAATGTTGAAGGAGAGATAATAAACAAATTACATGAAGTTGGTTTTGATTATGGCGGTATCATTCTTAATGCCGGTGGATATACGCATACTTCTGTTGCTATTGCAGATGCCATTGCATCTATAAAGAGTCCTGTTATCGAGGTTCACATCTCAAACATATTTGCAAGGGAAGAATACAGGCACACATCACTTATTGCCCCGAAATGCAAAGGAAGTATTTCCGGGTTTGGACTTGATTCTTACAGACTGGCGATAGAGTCTTTCAGGAAATAATTATTAGGTAAAATCTCTTTTATCTAATTGCTGAAAACGTTTTTTCTTTTTCAGGTAATAGGCAAACACTATCGACTTTTTATAAATCCCGGAAACCTTATTATGTTTTATTTCTTTACGTTTCCTGTAAAGTTTTCTTAAAGAGCAATAAAAAGAAAAATGTGCTCTTGTAACTGCTAAAACATCTTTAAAATCGCCTTCAAAAAGGAATTTCATTCCCGCTATTCCATCTAAGAACATTCGAACAAAGAAAACCGGAAACAACCTTCCAGAAGGAAGGTTTTTAAATAGAAGGAAGAAGTTGTTTCTGAAATTGAGATATGTTTTTCGAGGATTGTTCTTTGGTAATGTGCCACCGCCTATGTGAAAGATAGTTGAAGAAGGGCAATACTTAATTATATATCCTTCATTTTTTAATCGCCAGCAAAAATCTATTTCTTCCATGTGAGCAAAGAAATCATTATCAAATCCGCCGTACTTATGAAACAGTTCGGCCCTGACAAACATACATGCTCCTGTTGCCCAAAAGATTTCAACCGGGGCGCTGAATTGAGTTTCATCTTTTTCGAGCGACTGGAATATCCTTCCACGGCAAAATGGGTAACCATATTTATCAATAAAACCACCAGCGCCGCCTGCATATTCGAACTCATTGCGTTTATAATAGGATTTTATCTTCGGTTGACATGCAGCAATCTTTTTATTAGTATCCATTAGCTTAATAACAGGTTCAACCCAGTTCTCAGTAACTTCAATATCTGAATTCAGCAAGATATAATATTCAGCATCTACTTGTTTTAAAGCTTCATTATATCCTTTGGCAAAACCCAGGTTTTCTTTGTTATTTATAATTCTTAATTGAGGATAAGTTGATTTAAGGAAAGAAACAGAATCATCTTTAGATGCATTATCAGCTATTATTATATCGGCATCAGGAGGATTAAACTTAATAAGAAAAGGAAGGAATTTTTCAAGAAAAAGCTTCCCGTTCCAGTTAAGGATTACTATAGCTGTTTTAATATGAGGCATTAATTTCCTGCAAAATGCAAAGAAAGTGAAATTTCGGTAACATATAAAATATTATTTCTATGTATAACATTAATGTCTTTTACAAAACATTATTTTTGTTTTTTAATTTCCGGCTAATGAAAGTTATCATTTTATCAATAACATTATTCTGTTTCATTCATATTTCATACAGTCAGAATTTGGCTTCAGATATTAAATTAATTGGGGAAAAGAATTACAGCATTAAAGCAGGAGATAATAACTCGAAGAGTAATAAAACTGTTAATAATAAAGCGCCTATTGATTATAAGCATAAAAGCTTTATAGCAAAATATAATCCGTTTAGCCTGCTTGCAACCTCAGCTATGTTGTTTTATCAAAATGTTGTTTCGCAGCAATTCTTCAGGCATTGCCTGTACGAGAGATCGTGTTCGAATTTCAGCAAGCAGGCAATTAATGAATTCGGTTTGATAAAGGGAATATTTATGTCGGCTGACAGGTTGATGCGTTGCAACGGGACTGCAATTAATGATGTTCCACCTGACCTGTTTGATGATGAACAACTGGCAATTGATGAGCCATCGAAATACCACTGGAAGAAAAGATGAAAAAGCTCCTTATCATATTGATAACCTATTCATGTGTTCACCCCGTGAGTGCCCAGTTTAACCAAAGTTATCATGAGCAGATAAATTTTGCAAAGTATTTATTGAAGAACAATATGCCTGAAGATTGCATTTCGCTTCTTCAGAATGAGATGAATATAAAAAACTGTAGTACTGAGCAAAAAGATACAGTATTTAATTTGCTCGGACATGCTTATTTCGATAATAAAGCTTACGATTCTTCCGCATATTATTTCAGCAATGTAAGCCTATCGGACAGAGGTGAGGGCGAAAGCAAGTTCCTTTCGGCTTATTCTTATACTTTGATACAAGATTATTCAAAGGGGATTGAAAGAATAAAGCTGGTTGATACTGCTGATGTGAAAACCAAAGAACTAAGGAATTTTGAACTTTCAGGAATTTACCTTTTATCGAGGGATACTTCGGCATTTTCAAAGCAATCGAAATCATTCTCTTATTCATATAATGACATGAATGAACAGGAAAAGAATATTGTTAAATTAGATAATGATTATAAGAATTTAAAACATAATTCAGGTGCGCTTGCAGGAATGATGTCGGCTGTGGTTCCGGGCCTGGGCAAAGTATATGCCGGTAAAACAGGGCAGGGGCTTTCGAGTTTTCTTCCCGTAACTTTAATGGGTTTGATGACATGGGAAGCATATAAGAAAGCGGGGCCTTCGAGTGCGAGATTTATACTGACTGCAGGTTTGTTTTCGGTGTTTTATATAGGTAATATATGGGGCAGCGTATTGAGTGTTTCGGTGAGCAGAAGTGAAAAGAATAATGAAATCAATAATCAGATATTGCTTAATCTGCGCATTCCTTTGCAGAAGTTTATCGGCATTTACCGGTAACGCTTCGGTTGTAGAGTGCGCCGACAGCCTTTATGCTGCCGGTAACTTTAAACTGGCTGCATTGGAATACGAAAGGGTGTTTTACAGTTCGATGGATGATGTTCTTCGATGCGAAGCTCTTTTAAAGAAATCGTATTGCTATAAATCATTGGGCGATTATGAAAAGGGAGCGCAAACCCTGCAAAGGATAAACCTCTCTTTTCTTTCAGATTCACTTCAGTATAAAGTAAGATACGAGCATGCGCTTGACTGTTTTCTTGCGGGAAAATACGGGGATGCGGATGAATTACTTATGCAGATTAATTATTATACAAAAAACAAGGACCTTACAAATAAATCCCTTTACCTTGATATTCTTAACAAGAATGAGTTGCAGGAATGGGATGCTGCCGATTCAATGTTTTATGTTTATATAAAATTGAAAAATATCGCGATTGATTCAAATACCATTCATGATTTGTTGAAAAGACCCCGCTTACTTAATCCTAAAACTGCCGCAATAATCTCATACATAGTTCCCGGTTCGGGACAAATGTATTCGGGGCATGTTTTAAGGGGGCTCAGCAGTATCATACTGCAGGGAGGCGCCGGCACATACACTTATTTTTGTATTAAGGATGGCTTTTACATATCGGGGGTTTTAATTGGGTTTGATATTTTCCAGATGCTTTATTTCGGAGGAGCTGACTATGCGTATTACCTTACCGACAAAAAGAATACAGATAAAATAATGCTGCATAACCGCAAAATAAGAGAGTTTATTTTGAAGCAGGAGAATACGGGTAATTAAAAGAAATACTGAATTTATATATCTTTGTGAACAAATATGTTTTAGTGAACAAAAATAACGTTACTAAATTTCTAATCAAATCGTTTATAGCAAGTATAATGGCTTTGATGGTTGTATCAGTTTTTGCTCAAAAAACAAAACCATTAAGGGTTGAGATTGAAGCCAAAAAAGGTTCGGATAATTATAATGTGGTTCCTTTAGGAGCCGATGGGCTGATAATGTTTTACGAAAGCGATGAACGTTCGAATGGCAAAAAAATATGGGAATTTTCGAAATATAACAACAACCTGAAAGAAGAATGGACCAAGGAAGTACCTATTCCTCCTTCTTCATCAATGATAAAATACTATGTGGATGAAAAGAGCGACATTCTTTATGTATTGCTTGGATACATAAAGCGCATGGGGAGCACGGCATACCTTAGCTCAAATGAAGTTAGCGGCTCTTTCCAGATAGTTAGTGTGAATACTGAAACCGGAACAAATACAACCATACTCGGAAAATTTCCGCAAACGTTGTCGGTAAGAGATTTTGTGGTTATCAATAACAAAGCATCCATCATGGGTTTGACTGATCCGGGCAGCGTCGCCGCCTGTCTGCAATCGTGCTTTACGTTTACCTGTATTCCTGCAATTACAGGACTTACGGTATATAAATATAAATCGTTAATTGTAAATATTGACCTCGGAAGCAGTAAGTATTCCATTATCCCTGTGAAATATAAAGGAAATACTCTTATACTAAGTTCAAATGTTGTGGATAACACTCCCTCGTTTATCAAAACATTCATACGAAATAAACCCTCATCTAAATTGCTTATTCAATACATAAACGATTACTCGGAAGATGGGCAATTGATAAAAACCACCACTTTAAATCCGACAGTAGGGAAAATGATATCATCTGCAAAATATGAAAAAATAAGCGATAATGAGGCCATAATGATAGGGACTTATGATAGCCAGTTTATAAGTGGTTTGGTGCTTAATCCCGCATCGAGCGATGCCACAGGGATGACAACGAATTCGGAAGGGATATATTTCAGCAAGTTTAACGAAGGGCAGCAGGATACTATTAAGTTTTATTCTTTTTCGAAATTTGAGAACTTCCTTTCATACATGGATCCTGGAGAAATGAAGCAGGCGATTAAAAGAAAAAACAGGGCTGAAAAGAGAGGAGAAGAACTGGATGTTAATTACAATATCCTTACTCATAATATCATTAAACGAAATGACGAGTACATACTTATTGGAGAAGCGTATTATCCGGAATTTCAAACCCAATGTTACACTACATATGCTTCTAACGGTTTCCCGATACAGCATTGCACAACGGTTTTTGTTGGATACAGGTACACCCATGCTATTATCGCCGATTTTGATAAAGATGGTGAATTGCTTTGGGATAACTGTTTTCCGATACAGGATATTCTAACCCTTAACTTGAAAGAACGTGTTAAAGTTATGACCATCGATAATGATAATGATATTGTGCTTGCATATAGTTATGGTGGATTTATTAAATCGCAGATCATAGAAGGTGATAAAGTGGTGCAGGGCAAGGAAGAAAACAAAATTGAAACTACTTACGAAAACGACCAGGTTAAAGAAGACTGGTCAAGCGACATGGACTTTTGGTATGATAATTATTTCCTTACCTGGGGCTATCAGAAGATAAAGAACGACCAAACCAATAAAGGTAAACGTACAGTTTTCTATTTTAATAAAATCGGGTTAGAGTAAATCCAATAACCAATTCTTTTAACGCATATCATTCGTTTCAACGTTTGGATAATTTGCTTTGTTAAATGTGAATAAAGCATCATCCATTGTTAAGTTACTAGTAAATTTACTTATGGTATAGGTGTAGGTTGAACCGTTTTTATCGTATACAATGGTGCTGGTAATCTGCTGGGCTACCTTATCAATGTTCAGGCGCACTTTATAATATGATTTGCCTTTTATCGGGGTCATATCAATTATTTCGATTGTTTTACCACCGTCAATGACTTCTTTTATCCATTTCGGTTTATAATTCAGGCTGTAGTTATTTAATATTGTAGTTGGGTTAATTGCATCATCCTGAGTGGAAACATTGTTAATATTAACTTCATTGTCATCTTTAATATAAGTCCATACTGTTTTTCCGTCACAGAACACCGTTTGTCCACCTATTTCAAGATGATATTTATTTCCTTTTATCTGTATGGTTCCTGATTTAGTTTCATTTACGTTTGTTTTGGTATTCATCATTGTATAAGAAAACTCAATTTTAATGGTAGTGTATGATTTCATTTTAGCGCTAACACCGTCAAGTATTGTCTTCGCTTTCGAATCATCAATTTGTGCATTAACTTTTATCCCTCATATACTAAGAAGCAAAGTAGTCAGCAGCAGATATTTTATTTTTTTCATATAAATGTTATTTTAATTCTTTTGTAAGCTTCTCAAATATTGTTCCAAACTTTCACTGTCTTTAATTTTTACTTCTCTCGCCTTACTCCCTTCGAATGGTCCGATGATTCCGGCCGATTCCAGCTGGTCAACTATTCTTCCTGCACGGTTATAGCCAAGCTTAAGTTTTCTCTGCAAAAGGGAAGTGGAGCCCTGCTGGTGAGTAACAATGATCCTTGCCGCTTCTTCAAATAATTCATCTCTTTCTGAAGGGTCAAGGTTTTTAGTTTCTTCATTGTTTTCTTCATTGTATTCAGGCAGAGTGAAAGTATTAGGATAACCACGTTGCTCCCCGATAAATTCAGTGATTTTTTCCACTTCATGTATATCGACAAAAGCGCATTGCAGGCGGATAATGTCGCTTCCGGTTGAAAGCAGCATGTCTCCGCGACCTATAAGCTGATCTGCTCCGCCTGTATCAAGGATTGTACGTGAATCTATCTTGGAAATTACTCTATAAGCAAGTCGTGCAGGGAAGTTTGCTTTAATAGTGCCTGTAATGATATTTACAGAAGGCCTTTGTGTGGCAATTATCAGGTGAATGCCTATAGCTCTTGAAAGTTGTGCAAGTCGTGTGATAGGCGTTTCAATTTCCCTGCCTGCCATTATGATAAGGTCGGCAAATTCGTCAACAATCAGTACTATATAGGGAAGAAAACGATGCCCTTCATTAGGATTAAGTCTTCGTGCTATAAACTTCTCGTTATATTCCTTAATGTTCCTTACTCTAGCATCATGCATCAGGTCCAGACGCAGGTCCATTTCAATGCAAAGCGAATTAAGCGTCCTTACTACTTGTTTAGTATCGGTTACTATTGCATTTTCAATATCGGGAAGCTTTGCAAGGTAATGCCTTTCTATCTTGGAATATAATGTTAACTCAACTCTTTTCGGGTCTATCAGGACGAATTTAAGCTGTGAAGGATGTTTTTTGAAAAGCAATGAAGTAAGAACGGCATTCAATCCAACCGATTTTCCCTGTCCTGTTGCTCCTGCAACAAGCAAATGGGGCATTTTGGTAAGGTCGGCTACATAGCTTTCATTTGAAATGGTCTTTCCAAGTCCAACTGGTAATTCAAAATTATTGTTCAGGAATTTATCCGAAGACAATATGGACTTCATGGAAACAATTTCAGGGCGCTGATTCGGAACTTCAATACCTATAGTGCCTTTTCCTGGAATAGGAGCAATAATACGGATACCTAATGCAGAAAGGCTTAAAGCTATATCGTCTTCAAGATTCTTTATCCTTGATATCCTGACACCTGCAGCAGGAACAATTTCATAAAGTGTTACAGTAGGACCGATAGTAGCTTTGATTTTTTCGATCTGTATTGCATAGTTGTTGAGTGTTTCAACAATGCGGTTCTTGTTGGCTTCCAGCTCTTCTTTCTGAACACCGACAGTATTGCTTTCATAATCATCCAGCAGGTTTACGGATGGAAGTTTAAAATCGCGTAAGTCGAGTTTGGGATCAAAAGGACCTAATTCGGCAACCAGTTTTTCAGCAAGTTTTTCCTCGGATTCTTCTATCTTGGGAATGAAAATATTTGTTGGTTCAACTATTAATTCAACATCTCCTGAATCGCTACCATTTGTTTTCTTTTCTTTTTCAACAAGTTTGATATCATCAGTTATTTCCTTCTTTTCATCATCTTCACCCTTGCTTACTTCCAATTCAATAGTGGATTTTTCTAAGTCTAAAGATACGTCTTCACCATCTTTTAGCGTATTTTTATTAAGAGTTTTATTGGAAATTACTTTATCACCATTGTCTTCATCAATAACAGTTTCCTCCTTAATTTCTTCCTTTATTTCATTCATTTTTTTCTTATACCATCTGAAAGACAGGTTGTATGCTATGATTAAAAAACTCAACAGAGAAAATAACAGCAGCAATCCTGTCCCTAAATAACCAAGGATTCCCTGAAGCCATAAATTCGATTCGTAGCCGAAAATACCGCCAAGAATAATATATTCTGGTTTGGTAAAGAAGATATATCCGCACGCAACCGAAACCCATATTAACCCGAAGAATGAATATTTGTATGTAAGCCCGATAGGAAGTAACTTTATGTTAAGGAAAAGCTTTAAACCCGTAACAAGAAACAGGAGAACAAAAAGAAAAGATGCAACACCAAATGATTCTTTAATAAACATGTTTGAGACTACAAATCCCATGCGCCCCATCCAATTTTGAGCAGCTGCATTTTTATCAAATAAAAAATCTAATGCTAATCTTGAAGAATTATGATCATCGGTTTCCCAAGTAAGAAAATAAGAAATAAACGCAAACAAAAAATAACATGCAGCAAGCAGGAAAAAAAGTCCTAATACTTTATGAAGGCGTTCGTCTTTAAAGAATGCAAACCTATTGCTTGGGACTTTTTCCTTAGCTTCCTTTACCTTGGGTTCTTTAACCTTTTTAGCCTTGGGGATCTTTTCTTCAGGGGGCTCAGGCGAAGAGTTTTCTTCGTTTTTAAGCGTATTTTTCTGAAACTTGTTTATTCTGTCTGCCATTTATAGCCTTATTCCTGATTTGCAAAGGTAAAAAAATACTTTTTCAATCAACGGTTTATTATGAACAAAAAAAATCCCCCTTTACGGGGGATTTTTTTTGTAAAGTCTTTTGTTACTATTCTCCGCCTCCAAACATTTTCTTTAATTCATCTTTCGTAACTTCTTTATAATCGCTTGGAATAAGGAATATATTGTCGGATACTTTAGATTTCTTTATTTCCTTTACAGTATAAACGGAGGTTGCGCTTATCTGGGGGGTGAATTGAGTATATTGAAGAACCGCACCGGGTATGTCTTTAAAGGTAGGTTCGGCAAAATTAAGGTCTTTGCAGCCTATTTCATCCGAAAAATAAACGGTATCGATGTTAGAAGTGCCGTCATCCTGCTTGGTTGTTAAAATGGCTTGCTTGCAGGTGAAGCCGCTAATGACTTTTGTTTCTTTAGTAATGTTAACGGTAGGTGAGGGGACTTTAGCCATTCCATCTGCCAAATCCTGTGCAGTTAATTTATAGGCAACCTTTGTTTCCATATAATCAATCAGAATAGTTTCTATTTTGGTTGAACCATCGTTAATGGCAGTCGTGGTAACCGGGCCAGAAACAACTTCTGTTTTGGTTTTACAATCTTTAATGGTGACTGTTGATGTTGTTGGCAGCATGCCTTTCTGGGCTGGACTTACATCGCCTCTGTAGGTAATGTTGAAAGCGATGGTTCCCATAAAAGGTTTAGATGACTTTTGGGCAAATGAGGTTTGGGTGAATAAAATTACTGCCACAATAGCAATAACTAAACGTAAGAAGTTTTTCATATAGGTTTTTTTAGTATTTGTTATTCTATTTCTTCGCAAAAATATAACTTTTTGTATGATTTGAAAGAAAAAAATAATTTATCCTGATATTTGTCAAATAAGATGAACTTTGCTAAATCAAATCTTTTTTCCATTTATATATATAAATTTGTTTTTTAAAAAATGAAGAAGATATTATATTATATTATTATAGGTTTGATATTTATATTATCTTTTTGTTCCTATTCATCCTTGTTCTATCCACTTCTAAATTCTGATAATGCTGTAACTGTTTTGATGATTAATCACTTTAATTTTCCCAACGATTTATATTTTTGGGGTCAAAACAGAATGGGCAGTATGATTCCATTAATAGGTCAAATTCCATTTTGCATTTTTAAACTTTCCGCATTAACATCTGAAGCAATAACACATTATACTATACTATTATTAGGATTTTTAGCATTCTCCACATTTCTTAAATCTAACTTTTATAAAATAAACTTTGCAATCATTTGGTTTTTCCCGCCAATGAGACTTATTGATGTAACACAGTTTGCATTTGGTATTCATTATAGTTTAATAGCAATTGCATGTTATTTATTGTGCTTAAGTGATAAAGAAGCTATACAAAAAAGAATATTCAAATATCATTTCATTTTATCAATGATAACAGTAGTTTTAATTGCATCAGTTTGGGTTTCTGATATGGCCTTAGTATCGGTTTTTTTATTGTTAAGCATTCAATTATTTTATTATTTAAAAGCAAATAAGTTGACGAAATTCGCTTTTAAGAATCCAAAATTATATTATACATTAATCGGTGTTCTTGTTGGTTATATTTTTATTCATTATGCAAAAAACATTTCATATAGCAAACAAGATTATGCCACATTCAGCGATTTGAAAACGATTAAACAATCCATTATAATTTTTATTAACACTATTTCCGATATGCTTTTGTTTAAAGCGAATGAACCTTTTACAAGCATATATACATATTTGGTCATAATTATTATTGGATATTCTTTTACTGTTTTGCGAAAAGTTAAAATTAAAGACTCAACAAAGAAATGGGTTATTTATTTTTTCTCAGATGCAATTATTCTTTTTATTATTATTATCATTTCTAAATGGACGTTCTTAAATAATTGTCCCAGAAGGTATTTTACTTGTACTTATATTGCTTTTTCTTTTGCATTATTACTATTATTTGACAATTTAGTTGTTAAAAAAACTCATGAACACCTTTTTAAGATATTTATTATTTTAACCGTATTTATTGGTGGAATTGGAACTATATATAACCTTAAATATATCTGGCCTAAAACACTTAAACCCAAGATAGAAATAGTTGATGAATTTAAAAAGCTTGGGAAAATAGGTGTTATTTCAGAATACTGGAACTCTTATATTACTTCCTGTCCTAATCCTGATTCAATAATAGCAACACCTAATGATCAGTCAACTGTTAAAAATTACGATATAGTTGATGAAGTATTTCGGCAAAAGAATATTTATATAATCAAAGACATGTGGTTATCATCATTTCCTGATTCTTTGACCCAGTTTGGTCGACTGCTGATAAAAGATGGAACTGAATTTAATATTGGCGATTGTGATGTGTGTAAATATAGAAAAGTGAAATAATGTAATACTTTTATATATTATTTCTCTTCTCAAACCTACTTTTAGCTTATGTTTAAAACATACTTTGATAACCAGCAATTATATCTTCTGTCTGTAGGCGCTTTACTTGTTATCTCAAGCATAGTTTTTCAGCTCAGGAATCAATATAAACAAGCTTTAATTATACTATTCATAGGAACTATTGGGATATACCTGTTCTCAGCTTTGCTTGACCCATTTCTCAATCTATGGGATGAAAGGTTTCATGCGCTGGTGGCTAAAAACTTATTAAGCCACCCATTAAGACCCACTCTTTATGACGATCCTGTAGTCAATATGGCATATAACCATTGGGATAATGCTATTATCTGGCTGCACAAGCAACCACTATTTCTGTGGCAGATTGCTTTAAGTTTTAAGTTGTTCGGCGTTTCAGAATTCACCTTGCGCTTACCCAGCGCTATTTTGAGCAGCTTTTTAATACTATTCAGTTACAGAACAGGTAAATTATTGATAAGTAAAAGAGTCGGGTTTTATACGGCATTCTTATTTTCCACTTCATTCTACATGATAGAACTTATTTCAGGAAGGCAGGATGTTGACCATAACGACATAGCTTTCCTGTTTTATGTATCTGCCAGTATTTGGGCATGGAGCGAATACATTGTTTCGGGAAAGAAATATTGGATTATTTTAATCGGAGTATTTTCAGGAGGCGCTGTTATTTGCAAATGGCTAACAGGGCTATTGGTATATTCAGGATGGCTTATATACTCTGTTCTTTCCAACAAAACTGAAATAAAAAGATACAAGGATATTATTTTTTCTTTCATTATTGCATTGATAATTATTTTACCATGGCAGATATTTACTTTTATTAAATATCCTGCTGATGCTTTATATGAGTTTAATTATAATTCCATGCATTTTACACGCGTTATGGAAGGCCATGCAGGGAGCGTATGGTTTCATTTTAATAATATTGGAACTATGTATGGAAAATTAGTCCTGTATCTTCTTTTGCCGGGATTGATTCTGCTTTACTTAAAGATCAAGAATAAGTTTATTGCAGTTTCATTTGTAAGTTTTCCAATCATTATTTATTTGTTTTATACCCTGGCTAAAACCAAAATGCAGAGTTATCCGATTGTAGTTGCCATGCCTGTTTTTATGAGCCTTGCATGCATTATTGATTTTGTTTTTTCTAAAATAGAATTAATAAGAATACCAAAGATTATTATTTCCGTTGTTTTATTCCTGATTATAGTTTTTACAGGATTTATGAACCTTGACATTAATAAGATACAGGAAAAGCATACGTTGTGGAAAACCGATAATCAATACACGCGGATGCTTGCTCACAATAAAGAAATATTCCTGACGCTTAATGATTCTCTTCCCGGAAATTCAGTTATTTTTAATGTTAAAGGAAGGCATTATGTTGAAGCTATGTTTTACACCGGTTTCCCCGCGTATAATTTTATTCCTACAGAGGCGCAATACAAAGATGTTAGAAGCAAAGGAAAGACCATAGTTATTTTTGAAACCTCCGATAGCCAAATGCCTGACTATATTACCAACAATAAAAACAGCATTATACTACAACAACAGTTGCAAGGGTTTGAGTAAATATTCTTTATCAAAAGTATGTTATTGATTAATAATCTGAAAGCTTTCATAAGTGGGGGCGATGATTTAATACGTGCACTTATTAAGGCTTCGAGTGCATTTAACAAGTCATTGAGTGTACTCATCAAGTCGTTGAGTGTACTCATCAAGTCATTGAGTGTACTCATCAAATCGTTGAGTGTACTCATCAAATCAAGGAGTGAACTCAACAAGTCATGGAGTGAACTCATCAAATCATGGAGTGAACTCAACAAGTCATGGAGTGAACTCATCAAATCATGGAGTGAACTCAACAAGTCATGGAGTGAACTCTACAACTCTACAGGATGCCCTATAGTTCAGTCAGTTGCGCATTATTCTTCGAATGGTGGTGGCTTCAAAGCTTAAATTGCGCAGGAGGCTTTGAAATAACAAAAAGTGGAGTAGGCAGTAATAAATTGTCATTTGCTGTTTCGCAGCGTCATTAAGTCATTTGTTGTTTATAACGTAATAACCATGAATGACTATTAATGACACAAAGTAAATGACAATGAATGACTAATGTCAGAGAAGCATAATGACAAATGACAATTAACCAAGCCGGCTGACCTGACCATAGATATTAAACCTGATTTCTTAGTATTACAATCAATACCCCAGTATCTTCAGCATCGATTTGTAGGTTTGTTCTTTCGCAAACAGTTTGGTAAAGGGTTCGCCGTTCTCGTCGATATCAATAATAACGTGCTTAGGAGCGGGAATAAGGCAATGTTGAATACCGCCGTAGCCACCCAGCGATTCCTGGTAAGCACCTGTATGGAAAAGACCAATGTACTGCGTTTCGTTTTCTTTCAGTTTAGGGAGGAACACAGCATTCTGGTGAGCTTCGGCATTGTAATAATCGTGGCTGTCGCACGAAAGCCCTCCAAGGTTAACCCTTTGGTATTCTGATTCCCAGTTATTTATAGGTAGTAATATAAAGCGTTGGTTTATAGCCCATGTATCAGGCAAAGTGGTCATGAACGAACTGTCGATCATGTTCCAAAGCTCCCTGTCGTTTTGCTGCTTCTGGTCAATAATGGAATAAAGCACTGCGCCGCTTTCGCCTACGGTGAACGAACCGAATTCGGTAAATAAGTGAGGCTCGGCAACCACATTCTTCTCGCATATATTCTTTATCTGCGAAACTATTTCTTCGGCCATGTATTCGTAATCAAAATCAAAAGCCAGCGAATTCTTAATAGGGAAGCCGCCGCCAATATTAAGAGAATCCAGTTCAGGACAAAGCTTTTTAAGTTCACAGTACAGGTTAACGCATTTCGATAGTTCGTTCCAGTAATAGGCGGTATCGCGGATACCGGTATTAATGAAGAAATGAAGCATTTTTAATTCCAGTTTCTGGTTATCCTTGATGTGGTCTTCATAATAAGGGATCACATCGTTATAACGGATACCGAGACGCGAAGTATAGAAATCGAATTTAGGCTCTTCCTCGGAAGCTATCCGTATGCCTAATTTGCATTTTTTTGTAAGACTTTTATATTTATCAAGTTCAAATTTGTTGTCGAGGATAGGAATGGTATTTTCAAATCCAAGGTTAATTAAATTGGCGATATTCTCAATGTATTGCGGACGCTTAAAACCGTTGCATATAATATATTGTTCTTTCTTTATTTTGCCCGTTTTATACAAATCTTCAATTAAATGTATGTCGAAAGCCGAAGATGTTTCAATATGCACATCGTTTTTAAGTACCTCTTCCATGACAAACGAAAAGTGCGAACTTTTGGTGCAATAGCAGTAATGATAATCGCCGTTATAATCAGATTTGGCTACTGCAACATTAAAAAGCCGCTTCGCTTTCATAATTTGGTCTCCGATTTTAGGCAGGTAAGTTATCTTAAGCGGTGTTCCATATTGCTTGATAACATCCATTAAGGGAATATCATGAAAATAAAGCTCATTTTCAACCACTTTGAACTCTTCCTGCGGGAATTCAAAGGTTTGCTCTATTAAATCAATGTATTTGGTTTTCATGTTGTTATAAATCTGAGTGAGTTAATTGATACGTTTTAGTGCAAAGTAAGTTACACGGATTTGTAATTTTTGGCAAATGTAATAAATGCAGATTGATATTAATGCTATTATCAAAAAAATAATATTTAATGAAATAATTAAGATGAAATTTATCCGGTTATATTGGATGGATTAATAATTCAAATTTAGTGGTGCTCTACTAAATCGATAATTGTAAAAATGAAAAGATAGATTTTAAATGAATTTGGGTTTGAATATCATCAATTATAAATATCCGTAAACATTATAAACTAAATATCCGAATATTTCATGAATAAGACTGTTCCATTTTCCAAGAGCTTCAATATCGGGAATGATAAATTGCTTGTAATCTAAAAGCCTTTTACCTGTTTCCTTGTTTGTACTGTAAGGTGTAACATTGATCCCGGCTTTTTCAAAACAGGCTTTTGCGCGGCGCATATGCATGGAAGAAGTAATAAGGAGGAATTTCCCGTTCGGGAAATTCTTTTTAATTATCTGCGCTGAGTTTATTGCATTCTGGTAAGTGTTATCGGATATGGAATCAATAAGCATAACGCTGTCAGGAATGCCAATGGTAATTAAATATCTTTTTAACAGCGCGGCTTCAAGCATATCGCGGAAAACCAGGCTTCCCGAACCACTCGAAATAAGCATCCTTTTAATTCTGCCTGTTTTGTATAAACTAACAGCCTGCATAATCCTGTCGACATTATTGCGAAAGGTCATACGGTCAAATTGAGTATCAATAGTAACCATTCCACCGCCAAGAACAATGCCTGCATCATAATTTGCAACAAGGTCTTTATCCTGCGTTATTTGATACTCCCAAAGCCTTGTGGCTTCATTTGCCAAAAAGGGATTTGTGAAGAAAAGCGTAACAATCACACAATAAATAAGGCAGCGCCTTGACCATTTCTTATTCTTCATGAAAAGAGCAAGCAATAAAAGCGTTATTATCCATGTAAGCGGATTGATAAGAAATGATAATATTTTCGAGAAAATAAAAAACATAACGCCTTAAAATGTTTTAATAATGCCTGCAATATCTTTCATCAGCCACATGGGTGTGGAAGTAGCTCCGCATACACCAACCGAATCGGCATTAATGAACCAATCCTTTTGTATTTCATTTTTGTCAGAAATAAAATATGTTTTTGAATTGATTGATTTGCAAAGTTCGTAAAGAAACAATCCGTTGGAGCTTTTTTTCCCGCTAACGAAAAGAATAACGTCATGTTCCTTTGCAAATTTCTTAAGGCTTGGTTCTTTATGCGAAACTTGTGTGCAAATGGTGTTATATGGAATAAAGTCGGGCTCTTTGATGCCTTTATGCTTGTATCGTTCTTCAATGCCTTTTACCATTTTTTTGAAACCCATTACCGGTTGAGTGGTTTGAGAATAAAAGCGGACAGGCCTGGAGAAATCAATTTTATCAAGGTCGATCTCACTGTTAACAACAATAGCTTCGCCAAGTGTTTGCCCCAGCAAACCGTTCACTTCAGCGTGCCCTTCTTTTCCGTATATAACAATCTGGCCTTTTCTTTTCTGCATCTCTTCCCAGCCTATACGTATCCTGTTTTGCAGTTTAAGCACAACAGGGCATGAAGAATCTATCAGTTCAAGGTTGTTTTCCAAAGCAATTTTATATGTCTCAGGAGGTTCGCCATGAGCACGGATTAGCACACTCACATCATGGATTTTTTTAAGCTCATCGCGGGTAATAATAACAAGCCCTTTTGCTGCAAGTCGTTCAACTTCCCTGTTGTTATGCACTATATCGCCAAGGCAATAAAGTTTCCCTGATTTCTCAAGCTCTTCCTCTGCTTTGCTGATAGCGAAAACAACGCCAAAGCAAAAACCTGAATTAGGATCAACGGAAACTTTCATTTATAAATTTTAGTGATTACAAAAATATGACAATAAAAGGAAAGAAGTACTAATGAATTATAAAAAACAAAACTAAGATTTGCTTTTACGTTCAAAATTCCGGAGATTGGTAGAGATGGTAATATTATTGGGAGAACCGGCCAAATGGTACCGGGCACGGGCGTAACTCAGGTTAAATTGTTTTATTCGTAATCCAAAACCCCAGCTAAATCCAACGGTTGAAACTTTAACAGGGTCTTTAAGTTCCTGCCTTCTTTCATAATTATAACTACCCATAATACTGAAATTCTTTGTGGGAAGAAATTCAGCGCCGATAACTACATGTCTCATTGCTTTATCAAGAAAAACGCCGTATTTATTTTTAGTGATTTTATCTCCTGTTAACGGGTCGACGGTTGTCGTATCACTTGGGTCTTTGTATGTTAAATCCCATTTCTCCAGATGAGTTAAAACAAGCGATAATCTTAATGGAGCATGGGCAAGTTTTTTTGAAAGAGCCAGCTGCAATTGGTAGGGCAGGGGTTCTTCATTTCCCACAGTATAATATTTTAGTTGCCTGCCAATATTCATTGCAAGTAACGATGCTGTAAATTGCCTTTTAGCACTCGAATAGGTTCCGCTTACATCAACAGCTATGCCGTATGATTTATATTTATCAAGGTCGGAATAGATATTTTTCAGGTTTGCCCCTATTGAAAATAAGGAATCCAACTGTCTTCCCCAACCAAGATTAAATGAATATTCCCCTGCATAGAAATTACCATAAGTGTTTCCTGCATCATCAGCCTGGAGAAATGTTCCATAATCTATGTATTGCAAGGATGCATCAAACATTCCGATTTTTTTGAAATCTTTGGCATAAGAAACAAAACCATAATTAATACCGTCAAAGTAATTAACAAAGCTCAATGCGATCTGGTCTGTCATTCGGGGAGTAAGAAGTGAAGGATTGGCAAGACAAAGCGAAAGGTCATTGTCTTTTATGGCAAGCGGTTCACCTCCAAGCGCTGCTATTCTTGCTGAGTTTGGGAGATCAAGAAAAGCAAAGGTATAACTACCTCCAATCTGCGACTTGGCGCAAAAAACAATGAAAAGAAAAATAACTATGATCCCTGTCTTTTTCAATTTCTATTTCTGTTATTATTTAATGTTACAAAATAAAGAAAATAATACCATATCAACGGGCGTTTTTTAAACTTATTGTATAACACATATAAATATTTATCTCTGGAGGTTAATTATCATCACTTCTTTATCGTCCAAAGACTGGAACAAACAATAATATAAGCCGTTTGTTAAATTTTTCGTATCCAGTGAAAGCTGTTTCCTTCCATACGAATCAAAATATTTATGGTATTGTGAAACAAGTTTCCCTTTGTCGTTATAAATACTGCAGTAAACATTCCCGGGAGCAGATAAATAAAACCTGACATTTGTGTGATAATCCAAATTATCAGCACTTGTTTCCATTTTATCATTGCTTATAATGTCGCTTACTGCCCTGTTCTGCATACGTGGTAAGATTTCCAAATTGTATAAAGCCGAAAGGGCATCTTCTTCCACTGCATTGAATGCGCTTCCATGTCCATTTTCAAATTCATTTGCGCTGCCGTTTGTAATAAATATCATTCCGAAATGCTTTTCCTGATTGTAAAAGAAATCGCTAAGCAAACCGTAAGCATCACCAATATGTCCTGTCATAGTATATCCTGGTGCAATGATATCGCCGTTTGCTATGTCGGTAGTAACCTGAAAACCCAGTCCCCAGCATAAGAACAATCCAAAGAATGTATCGCCGTTTTTGCCATTATAGGTCCATTGCGGGCGATGCATAAGCTTAACGGTAGCATCTTTAAGTATTCTGATGCCTTTGTATTCCCCTCCGTTCATCTGCATCAGCATTAGCTTTGAAAGGTCGCGGGCGCTTATCCTTAATGCACTTTGAGGAGCGAATAGAGCCCCGTTACTGCCAATTACATAATTTGATAGGTCTCTTGGCTTGGGTTTTATTCCTTTGAAGTTATCGGTTTGAGGGTACCATAATCCATTATACATGCGGTAAATAGCAGCAACATTGTTAATATTGTCAATATCCTGAACCCTGTAACTTCCCTTTATTCCCAATGGATCAAATATATTTTGCTTGCAGAAGATATCGAACCTTTGTCCTGATAATTTTTCAATCAATGAGCCTATAATGCCGTAATTCATGTTACAGTAACTGAAATATGTTCCTGGCTTATTTTCCTGCCAAATATCCTTAGTGTAGTATGAACCAGTATCAGTCAATAATTGGGAGAAAAAAGGAACAGTATCCTTTTTATAAGTATCAGTTAAGAAGTTCCAGTAACCAGTTCCATCCTGCAGGCTCGAAGTGTGCGATAATAACATTCGTGGTGTTATAACAACATCAGGATAGTGAGGATTTCTTATTTTATACCCTAGAATAGAACCTATATCATCATCAAGTTTGAACAGCTTCTGTTCATATAAGACCATCAAAGCTGTGGCCGTGACAGTTTTTGATATAGAAGCTACTTTATACATGGTGCTGTCAGTAACAGGTATTTCCCTTGCATAATCGGCTGTGCCAAAACTGCCGGAATATACTACCGAATCACTGCAAACTGCTAGTACCGACATCCCCATCAGTTTATGCATATTCATAATATTGATGAAATGCTTATCCACGCTTTGAGCAGAAAGCATACTAACTGAAAAGATAAAACCAAAGAGGATAAAAATTTTCCGCATGAAGATAAATTGTTGCAAATGGGCAAAAATACTATTAATCTTTCATTAAAATAATGCACATTTATACCTTCTCTATAAAATATATAGACAAAATGTTTTATATCGGAAAATGTATGTAATTTTGTAAAGCTTCAAAACATAAATTATGAAACTTTCTAAGAAAAGCGAATATGCATGCCTTGCCCTGATTGATCTTGCTGAGCATTATGGTGAAGATTTTATTAAAATAATGGATATTTCACAGCGATGGTCTATACCTAAGAAGTTTCTTGAGCAAATACTGATTTCATTGAAGACATCAGGTTATGTTAAAAGCAAGAAAGGTTCTGAAGGAGGATACAAGCTTA
>JBEKEO010000032.1:0-21247 GCA_050013795.1 Bacteroidales bacterium | reverse complement strand
TTTAGGGCTTATAGGGATATTGTTGGTCTTTACTATGTAATTGAATTCAAGGTTTTCTGGTTCTTCGGTTGTTTTGCCATTAATGAATATTTTTCCGTTGCTTATCTTTATTGTATCCCCGGCAACAGCCACGCAACGCTTAATAAATACCTTTCGCTTATCAACTGGCTTTTTATCTTCAATAGGGAAATTGAAAACCACTAAATCGTTGTCTTTTATTCTTGTGAAGCCCGGCATTCGTAGACAGGGTAGCTTCATTAAGGAAGAATAAATACGTGGAAAGAACGGTAGTGAGAGGGGAGTTATGGGCATACGTGCGCCATAGTTTAGTTTGCTTACCAGTATGTAATCGCCTTCAATGATTGTTTTTTCCATGGAAGCAGTAGGGATGGAGTATGACTGAAAAAAGAACAGTCTTATGATGATTATAGCCAGTAAAGCAATTCCTATGGCTTTGAGCCATTCAAAGGATATTTTTTTGGATATAGGAATTCTGGAGAAAAACTTCATGTAATTGCAAATATAAGAAAAGTGATTTGATGGTTAGTTTATAGGACGATGTTTTTGAGTTCCCGCTTCGATTTGAGATGGAGGTACGGCAAACGATTAACTGTTTTTGCTTGCATTAACAGATAAGTTGCAACCGCAAGTATAAGAGCTGTACTTTTTGAAGAATTAGCAGGAACTGGGAAATTACAAGTAAATAGCTGTTAACAAAAAAAATATTTATTTTTAATGTATGCAACTTTATCCGGCTTTTTAATAACTTTGTTCTATAACTTCTTTTTTGAAAATAAAAAAACCAAACAATCAAACTATAAACTAAAACAACTATTATGAAAAAAGTATTTATTTTTTTGGCAGCAATTTATGCTGTTATGCTTGTATCAAGTTCCAATGGTCAAAATTTCATTCAGGTTAACAGGACGAATCAGGAACAAACAATCAATCTTTCCACCGACCAGGTGTTAGAGATACAATTACCAAGAAAAGCATCAACCGGGTACATCTGGTGTGAGGCAACTACTTCAACTGATAAAGTCATTTCGAAATCAGTTGCACAGATTGGCGAAGGCGAATTTATACATGATGCAACTCAGGGAAGACTAAAAGGTGGTTCGGGAACTCAAATTATCAGGTATGTTGGCACTTCACAAGGAACTACTGTACTTTCATTAGAATTAAGGCGTCCATGGGAAAAGAACAGCCCTGCTATTGACAGTTATACAATCAGTGTTGTGTCGGAAGGAAAATATACGGGGACATATAAGCCTCCTGTGAAAGAAATTAAAACTACACGCAAAACTGCAACTCCCGTAGGTTATCCTTCCAGTTGGGATTGGCGTTCAAAATGCACACCGGTAACAGATCAACAGAATTGTGGCGATTGCTGGGCTTTTGCCGGAGTAGGAGTTTTTGAAGCGGTCATAAATATTATTGATAGTAATATCAGAGATATTTCAGAGGAATGGTTAACGAATTGTTATACCGGAAATGGCTGTGGCGGTTGTGGTGGCGGAGCTAACCCACAGGATGCCTGGCTATCTCCTCAAGGTGCTGTTTATGAATCGGAAGATCCTTGGACAAGCTCCGAAGGCGGAGGAACTACAGGGGCCTGCGGAGGACCTTATGCATTTCATGAAGCAATTACCAGCCATGCTAATGTTCCGGGCTGTTGGGACTCTTCGTTAGTTTGTGCGCCTGATTCAAATATCAAAAAATATATGTATAATTATGGACCCATTTTTACTTATATTGATGCTTCAAGCAGTGCATTTTCCGGTTACACGGGTGGTATTCTAACTGAAACTGGTTCATCTAATACAGATCATTGTGTAGTAATTGTCGGATGGTGTGATAGCGCAGCAGTTCCTGGCGGAGGATACTGGATTATAAAGAATTCGTGGAACACAGGCTGGGGTATTAATGGATATTTGTATATATCATACGGTAGTGACTGGGTTGGTCAAGGGGCAGATTATTTAGTTTATACAACTAATATTCTTCCTCCTGTTGCTAACTTTACCGCTTCAGCTACCACAAGTTGTACGGGCGATATCCAATTTACAGATATTTCCAGCAATTCTCCCACATCATGGCTCTGGAGCTTTGGCGATGGCGATACATCAAATCTGGAAAACCCTTCCCATAATTATACTGCAACTGGAACGTATTCTGTATCACTTACCGCATATAATAGTTTTGGGGATAGCACACTTACCAAAACAAGTTATGTAACGATAAATTTGCTAACTGCTCCAACTGTTACACCTGGTTCAACTACTCTTGGAGGAAGTGTTACTTTGTATGCTTCCGGCCTTGACACTCTAGACTGGTATAATGCCCCCTCAGGCGGAACACTTGTAAATACAGGTACAAGCTTTACTATTTCACCTCTTGATTCCACTGAAACATTTTATGTTGAGAATGATATTATTCATTCTTCGGTTTCATCAGTTGGAATGACAGATAGCACAACTAATGGCAGTAATTATACTGGTTCAAGAAGACATGGATTGATGTTTGATACTTATATTCCATTAACTATTGATTCTGTAACCGTTTATGAAAGCACAGCAGGGAGCAGAACCATATTTTTGGAAAACAGTTCAGGAACAGACCTGGATTCGGTAATAATAACTACTGTTACCGGGAAACAAACAATTGCATTGAACTTTAGTGTTCCCGCCGGAACAGGATATATGCTTGGAGCAACAAGCGCATGCTATTTATGGAGAGAAACTTCGGGCGCTGCATTTCCTTATACAGTACCAAGCGTAATTTCGATAACAGGTAGTAACTCCTCAATGACGGGTTATTATTATTTTTATAATTGGATAATTGGATATTCTACAACTTGTTCCAGTGTAAGAGTTCCTGTTATAGCTACTGTTACAAATGGAATAAATGAAATTTCTGAAGGCAGTTTTGCAGTTTTCCCAAACCCGAATACAGGTTCATTTGATATAAAATTATTCAACCAAAACATTCAGAATGCAACCATCAGTATTACCAATGTGCTTGGACAAACATTACTGGAAAAGAATGTTATGAATAATAATTCTCCAATACATATTGATGCTGAAAATATTCAGCAGGGAATGTACTATCTAATGATAAAAACAGAAAAAGGAGTAGGGGTAGAGAAGTTTATTAAAGAGTAAATTGAATAGCATATCAAAATAATGCGTTAAGCCCATTCTGAATTAGAGAATGGGCTTTTTTGTTTTATTAACAAACCCGTAGTATCTTTGTAAAGATAAAACATTTCAATATGAAAAAACTAATTCCGGCAGTGCTGTTTTTCTTTTGTGCAATAACCGCATATAGCCAATACAACTGGCAAATATATCCCTATACACCTTTGAATAGCGTCCTCTCTTTTCCGACAGATGATGGAGAACATACCAGTTTAACCACTACAACTGAATGGTGGTATATGAACCTGCACATGTTTGGAGCGGCACCTGACTATAAAAAATATGACGTGATGTTGTGTTACTTCATTAAACCAGCAAATATGCGCATATTCAATATGGCCAGTCCCGGCAGTGGTGTTTTTTATTCTGATGTGAATCAAACGCCACTAACACTTTCTGCTAAAACAGGACATTGGGGACTAACTTATTCCATTCCCTTTGTAATTAGCGACAGTTCCAGTTGGACTTATCCTTCCAATAACAAAACATTCGATTATAAATTTCATGTGGAGGATCCTACAAATAATGACCAGCTTAATATTACTGTGACTAGCAACCGCGCTCCACTGGTTGTTGGCGGTAATGGATTCATTCCTATAGGAACCGCAGGAGATTCATCATATTATTATTCCATTACAAATTTGAAAATAGGGGGGACCCTTATCTTTGGTGGCGTTAAGGATAGCATTACTTCAGGTATTGCATGGATAGACAGGCAATATGGACCCTTTACCGTTGGAACAAACACTAATAATCTTTACGAATGGTTTTCCATGCAGCTTGATAAACCGGGAATAACATGGGGAAGTCCGCAAACACCATCTGAATATAATATCTGGCAGATATTTTCAGATACCAACAGTATTCCTTACAACCTTGAATCAAGGCTGGTAAGCTCCATTTTGCCTGATGATACGCAAGATACAGTTACTCATTTTATTTTTGAAAGAACCGGTTATTGGCATGATGTTGCAGATAATAAATATTATTCGCAGGGATGGAGGCTTATTAATCCATTACGCGGTGAAAACCTGGATATGTCGGCTACCATACAGAACCAGATCATTAATGTTACACTTTTCAAATTTTGGGAGGGCGGTACAGTTGTAAAAGGAACAGTTGGAAACAAACCTATGGATGGCTTTGGCTTTGCCGAACTTGTTGCCGGGCATAAGTCAAATATTATTACTCCCTCTATACCTTTGGGATTAAGCATAACATCCGGCATGGGTAATTATATTTTAAAATGGAATGCCAGTACGCAGGGGACATATCCGCTTGGAGGATATAGGGTGTTTAAGTCGCTTACTAATGACGGCCACTGGATGTATCTTGCAACAGTTACAGATACCACATACACCGACAATACTGCTTCTGCAGATACCGGTTATTTTTATACAATAACCAGTTTTGATAACCAGACTGCAACATCTGCCAGTAATTATGCAACGGCTGTTTGGGCAGATCCGCTTACATCAAGAATTGACCCTTATTCTTCTTCCAGTTTGCAGGAATATCCAAACCCTGCTCACGACAGACTATTTGTTAAGCAACAGGAAAGCAGAAACAGCATTGTTGAAATAACCGATGCCATGGGAAAACTGCTTATCAGCCAAATGCAAAACAATGATAAAAGCATTGATATCAGTAATCTGGCAACTGGCGTTTATATTATTAGGGTAATAACTGATAATAAAGTTTATTATACGAAAATAATTAAAGAATAAACTTTAATTATTGAAACGAGTAAATTATTAAATTTGCTGCTGTAAAAATTCAGTGATTATGAATAACGATAAGAATCATTTCTGGAGCAGTGCAATAGTTCCGGCATTGCTGCTGCTGATCATGTGGGTTGTAAAGCATATAGAATACAACTGGGATGTTGATTTTACCAAACTGGGTGTTTATCCTTTAAGCGCAGCGGGATTGATTGGCATTATTACAGCGCCCTTCGAACATGAGAATTTCGAACATCTTATTTCCAATTCGCTGCCTTTTTTCCTGCTTTGTCTGGCATTGTTCTATTTCTATAAAGGAATAGCCGGAAAGATACTTCTGCTTATATGGCTCACCGATGGTATCTGCATTTGGTTGTTTGGCAGACAGGCTTATCATATCGGTGCCAGCGGCATAGTTTATGGGCTTGCTTCATTTTTATTCTTTAGTGGTATTCTGCGAAGGGATTCCCGCCTGGCTGCCATTGCAATGCTTATCATATTTATATACGGCGGACTGATCTGGGGAATATTTCCTGATTTCTTCCCCGGCAAGCATCTTTCATATGAAGCACATTTATATGGATTGCTTGCCGGAGTTTTATATGCTTTATGTTATCGCAAACAGGGTCCACAGCGTTTAAGGTATTCATGGGAACTTGAAAAAGAACTACCCGAAGAAGAAGGGGAGAACATTACAAAAGGCGATGTTTACTGGAATGCACCCAATAATTTTGATGATTTCATGTTCAAACTATAGGGGTAGTATCACTGGACATTTGAGTCCATTATTATTTTAATTTCTGCACCGTCCTCCTTATCCAGCATTGCATTGATAAGTTTTGCTTTTGTGAAATTATTTATATCCTTTTGGTGAATGTCTTTTTCCCAAATCATGCCTTTTTTGAGTAATTCTTTCCTTTTGGTTCCCTGTAATAAAGGCGAAGAAGGAGTAATCCACTTATTTACATCGAAAAAAATGATATTTGAGAATGAAGTATCCGTGATGAATCCATTTTTCACAATCAAAATATCGTCTGCATCAGTTTGTTTTATTAATTCTTCTAAACGCGTCCTATCCCTATACTTGAACTGATAATTGATTTCATTATCAGTTACCAATTGAAGTGTTTCAATTTTTCTAATTTTATAAGGACAAAATTCTATTCTATAAATATCATGACTATATTCCACCCTGCATTTAAACACGCCTGATCTGCAGTTTTCCGGAACTGCTAAAAGTGTTTGCAGATCAATATCTTTTTGCGAATTAAAAAGAGTTCTTCTTGCATCATTCATTCTTTCAGAATGATAACGAAGGTTGTATAAACTACCGTCTTTAACCTTGATTGTTTCAAATAACAGGCACATAAACTTTATCAATTAATTCCTGGTATTCTAGTTTGGGATCACTATAAACTGTAATACCCCCACCGCTTTTATAATAAAGATCACCGTTGATATTTTCAATAAAACGAATCATTACACCACTATCGAGCTTTGTTCCATCATAATATCCGAGTACTCCTGTATAATATCCCCGTTCATATTTTTCAGCTTCTTTAATAATTTCGACTGTTTTCTTTTTCGGTGCGCCACTTACTGAACCGGCTGGAAGAAGAGCGAAAATAATATCACCTATCCGTTTATGGTAATCTGCTCCAAGTTTTCCGCAAATACGGGAACTTACCTGCAGTAATTCTTTTTCATGGGTTTTTATCTTGTCAATATATCGGAATTTGTCAACATAAACATCTTTTGCTACCATACTCAGGTCATTGCGAATTAAATCAACAATGGTGCAATGTTCGGCATATTCTTTTTTATCATTCAAAATAATTTGTTCAGCATCCTTAATACCTGCATCTATAGTGCCCTTCATCGGATAGGAAGAAATAATTCCTTCTCTATTGATCTGGACAAAGATTTCGGGTGAAAAGACAACAAAATTATCTTTGTACCAAAGCTTATATTTTGCTTTGCTTATAGGAAAAATTTCCTTTAAGGAAAGGCTTGTTTCAATTCTTGTGGGGAAAGTAAGATTAATAAGATAAGTATTTCCAAACCTTAGATTTTTTTGTACGAGGTCAAATGCTTTCAGATAGTCGTTATAAAGTATGGGAAACTTTGCAAAAGAAAAAGATGAAATGGCAGGGTATTGGCTTGAAACATTCGAGAATCCATTAAAATCGTAAATTATTTCACCTGCATTAACAGCATTTAAAGAAATAAAAATCGGTTCTTTTATTTCGAAATCAATGATAAAAATGAATGGCTCTTTCCTGCTTCCTGATTCATTCATTTTATGTATCATTGCATCGCTATTATTCATCCTGAACATTTTTACAAAAGTATAAAATTAGAATGAAGGTACTGATTGTTGATAATCACGACTCCTTTACATATAATCTTGCTCAATTAGTTGAGCAATCAGGGTGTAATGAAATCACAATAATCAAGAACTGCAGTAAAGATTTTGATGCTGCCGCGTTTGATAAGATAATTTTTTCACCTGGACCCGGCATTCCATCTGAAGAAACTGGTTTAATGAAATCCCTTTTAAAAAAACATTCTACTTCAAAAAGCATACTCGGCATTTGTCTGGGGCATCAGGTAATTGCTGAATATTATGGAGCAAAGCTAATTCACTTAAAGGAAGTTTATCACGGTATTAAAGTAAATATAAATATCCCTGGTAATCCTGATTATCTATTTAAAGGGTTACCGAAAACAATCAGCGGAGGTTTGTATCATTCATGGGGAGTATATGCCGAAACTCTTCCGGAATGTTTCAATATAACAGCCATTTCGGAAGAAGGAATAATAATGGGATTATCACATAAGATTTATGATATTAATGGTTTGCAGTTTCATCCTGAATCCATAATGACAGAATATGGCGCAGCAATAATCAAAAACTGGTTAAATAAAGCGCTATAGTTTAGAAATCCAAAGTGGTTTATTTCCTATCCCTGTCTATTTCGCGCTGGATGTCTTTCCCTTTTATCGTTTCGCGCTTATCGTATTGTTTCTTTCCTTTTGCAAGGGCTATTTCAAGTTTAGCAAAACCTTTATCGCTGATGTACATCAAGGTCGGGACAATGGTAGTTCCCTGTTCCTTCAACCTGTTATTTAGTTTCTTGAGCTCCCTTTTTGTAAGAAGCAGCTTGCGGTCGCGGCGGGGTTCGTGGTTGTTATATGTTCCGTAAGTATATTCCGAAATATGCATATTGCGGATAAATAACTCATTATTGATGAATAGGCAGTATGCTTCTGCTATGCTGGCTTTGCTTTCGCGGATAGATTTAATTTCAGTGCCTGTAAGCTGAATACCTGCAGTAAATCTTTCGAGAAGGAAATACTCGAACGAAGCTTTTTTATTTTTTATGTTTACTGTATTTGCCATAGTTTCAGGCTGCATGCAAAGATAAGTAAATTTAAGCATGATGGATTTTGAAAAAATACGGTTAAAGTTAAAATAAACCAACAAATTATAAATCTTTCAATGAATATTTTTTTTACATTTGACCCTTAGCTTTTAAAATATCAAGCCTATGATAAAATGTTTACGATATTTTATTATTGTTTACTTTTTTATTTTTAATTCTTCTATTGCACAACAATGCATTAAAACAATTAATGCTGATCCCCTTAGTTTAAATTGCGCGGTATTCAGCCCGGATGGAAAACTAATTGCTACCGCAGGATGGGACAAAACTGTTAAACATTGGTTTGTTTCTTCAGGCGAGTGCAGGGATACTTTATCTGCTCATACCGGCGGTGTGATGTATGTTGCATACAGTCCCGATGGCAAATATCTTGCAAGTTGCGCTTGGGATATGAAAGATATTCTTGGGAATGCTGCTACAGACACTATACAGAAAGTTTTTAAAGAACATAACGAAAGGGTAAATGCTGTTTGTTTCAGTCCCGATTCAAAAATCCTTGCTTCATGCAGCGACGATAATACAATTATTCTTATGGATGTTGCAACAGGGGAAAAGCTGAAAACGATTACCGGGCATACTGATGTTGTGACTTCAATAGTATACAGCCCTAACGGAAAATTTATTGCAAGTTCAAGCTGGGACAGAACTGTTAAAGTATGGGATGCCGCCAGCGGTATTCTTCTGTACACGCTCAGGGGACATATTGGAAATGTGAATTGTGTGGCTTTCACTCCGAATGGTAAAACTATTGCAAGCGTGAGTGAAGATTACACTATTAAATTTTGGGATGTGGCTTCTGCAAAACTAATTAAGACACTGAAAAAAGATTCCGGTTCTGTTGATGCAATTGCTTTCTCGCCTGACGGTTTATGGATGGCTACAGCAGGAAGCAGTAAGGTAATAAAAATATGGAACCTGGTTTCAGGCGAGCTGAATGAAATGTTACCGGGAAATGGCAAGGGTGTGCAAACCCTTAGGTTCAATACCGACGGAAGCCTTCTGATAAGCGCCGGAGTTGATGGTAACGTGAAAATATGGGATATGACCTATATAAAGTATGAAAAATGTATGAATGAAAAGCTTGCTACTTATGCTTACCTTATTAAACCTAAAGATGAATTTGAAACCACTGAACAGTATAATAAACGCATTGAACAATTTATGACACTGAAATCAACTTTAAAAGAAGATTGTATCAGGGACGGGGGGAATGCATATAAAAATGTTAATTGGACTTCATACCAGAGTGTGATATTGAAAATTGATAAATTAAGCGATTATGATGCCGACAACCAAAAATACCAGCTTACAATAAGCAAAGCGACTTATTCCCTTGTTATGCCGGTTGAAGATGCTAAGACATTTAAAAATACATGGCAGACATTAACATTAAATGCTGTTAAAAGATATGACCAGGAAAGTAAAATAAGCGATTACATTAATATTACCTTTGTTCACCCTGTATCAAAAGCTACTTACCAAATAGGCATGCAGGTTGACCCTGCCGATGATCCAAGCCTAAAGACATTTCTCGATAAGCAAAATATAAAGAAATAACATAAAAAGAGTGCCTGAAGTTCATAAAGTACTTAAAGTGCCCAAAGTTATTAGTTCTTAATTCGATTGTCCTATTTTTTGAATGCATACCTTGCCGTCAGACAGGTTCAATTGTTCAACTGTTTGTTATTTTTCCCTTCTATAAACAGTTAAAGTCTGCTTCACTAAAGTTTAATCTCATCCCGAAATAGTTGATTTTTGATCTGTGGGTCGTGACCTACAACTTCTGGGTCATGACCTGCAACTTCTGGGTAGTGAACTGCACTTTCTGGGTCGTGACCTGCACCACGAAAGGGTTTAATTTCTTACAGAGGTTAAATTACCATAGGTTAAGGCCATGCTTCCTCGTTCTGATAAGTTCAGCTTTCACTGTAATAATTTCCCCTTTTTTAATGATGCAGGGAAGATGGTAGTGGTAAAATAGAGTAAATAAAAGATGCAAAAAAGAATAGGCTTCGAATTTGAGAAGCCCTTTTCTTATCAAAAACTAATTCTCTGTTTCGTTCTCGGCTTTTTTAACCTTGGCAGGCTTCTTGGCTTTGTTTACTTTAATGGCAATATCTTCCTTCTTGGTATCGTATTCAATAATAATAGTGTCGTTTTCGGCAACCTTGCTTTTAATTATTTCCTCGGCAAGCTGGTCTTCTATATATTTCTGGATAGCCCGTTTTAAAGGACGTGCGCCAAACTGTTCGTCCCAGCCTTTTTCCAGAATAAAATCTTTGGCTTCAACAGTAACTTTAATTTCATAACCAAGGTCGTGTATCCGTTTATAAAGACCCTGAAGTTCAATATCAATAATCTTATGTATATCCTCGCGTTTCAGTGAGTCGAACAATACCACATCATCAATCCTGTTAAGGAATTCTGGGGCAAAAGCTTTCTTTAAAGCATTTTCTATCACACCCTTTGCAAAGTCGGCGGCATGTCCCTGCTTAGCGCCTGTGCTGAAACCAACACCCTGTCCGAAATCTTTTAACTGGCGCGAACCAATATTAGATGTCATTATAATAATGGTATTTTTAAAATCAACACGGCGTCCAAGGCTGTCAGTCAGTATGCCGTCATCCAGCACCTGCAGTAATAAATGGAAAACATCCGGATGGGCTTTTTCAACTTCATCGAGCAGGACAACCGAGTATGGTTTTCTTCTAACTTTTTCAGTAAGCTGTCCGCCTTCTTCATATCCCACATATCCCGGAGGAGCTCCTATAAGCCTGGAAACAGCAAATTTCTCCATATATTCGCTCATATCAATACGGATAAGGGCATCATCGGAATCGAATAAATATTTTGAAAGTACTTTGGCGAGATGGGTCTTACCAACCCCCGTAGGTCCAAGGAAAATAAATGTACCTATGGGCTTGTTCGGATCTTTTAATCCTGCGCGGTTCCTGCGTATGCAGCGTACCACTTTTTTAATGGATTCATCCTGTCCTACCACTGATCCTGCAAGCTCCACTTCCATATTTATCAGTCTGTCACCTTCGTTCTTAGCAATACGCTGAACAGGAATGCCCGTCATCATGGCCACCACTTCGGAAACATTTTCTTCCGTAACTATTTCCCTGTTTATTTTAGCTTCTTCTTCCCAGCGTTTCTTCTCTTTTTCAAGCTCATCCTGCTGCTTGCGTTCCATATCGCGGAATTTGGCAGCTTCTTCATACTTCTGGGCCTTGATGGCATTGGTCTTTCCATTCCTGGCTTCTTCTATTTTGCTTTCAAGGTTAAGGATTTCTATCGGTACATGAATATTGGTAATATGCACCCTTGAACCTGCTTCGTCCATAGCATCAATGGCTTTGTCAGGCAGGCACCTGTCGCTGATATACCGTTGTGTAAGGCTGACACAGGCTTTTATTGCTTCATCGGAATATATCACCAAATGATGGTCTTCGTATTTTGTTTTTATATTATTTAAGATATCTATTGTTTCCTCCGGTGAAGTAGGGTCGACAAGTATTTTCTGGAACCTTCTTTCCAGGGCGCCGTCTTTTTCAATATACTGTCTGTATTCATCAAGGGTTGTAGCTCCGATGCACTGTATATCTCCGCGCGCCAAAGCAGGTTTGAACATATTGGAAGCATCAAGGGAGCCCGAAGCACCTCCTGCACCAACAATAGTATGTATCTCATCAATGAACAAGATTACATCCTGGTTCTTTTCAAGCTCATTCAGAACAGCTTTCATACGCTCTTCAAACTGTCCGCGGTACTTGGTACCGGCAACAAGCGAAGCAATATCAAGGGTAACTATCCTTTTATTGAATAAAGCCCTGGAAACCCTTCTCTGGACTATCCGCAAAGCCAAACCTTCTGCTATTGCTGATTTGCCAACACCAGGTTCTCCAATTAATATCGGGTTGTTCTTTTTTCTGCGGCTTAATATCTGTGCAATACGTTCCAGTTCTTTTTCACGCCCAACAACAGGATCAAGGCGGTTCTCTTCGGCAAACCTTGTCAGGTCACGGCCAAAGTTATCAAGTACCGGGGTCTTGGATTTTGAATCTCCCTGTTTCTTGCTTGTCGTTCCGCCTAAAGCGCCTCCCTTTTCATCCATATCATCATCATCGTCGGCATTGCTGTCACGGGGTAAGTCATCTTTAGCTTCATAAGGTTTATTTTCAAGTAAAGAATTATCACTGGCTATTGACTGAAGCTCAAGTTTCACATTATCATAGTTAACCCCATACTTATTTAAAGTTTTAGTTGCAATGTTATCTTCATCCTTTAAAATGGATAAAAGCAAATGTTCCGTTCCTATAAGCTCGCTTTTAAAGATCCTGGCTTCAAGATAGGTGATCTTTAATATTCGTTCGGCTTGTTTAACAAGAGGAATATTTTCCAGGTTCCTTGTTTTATTCGTATTGATCTTAAGTGATTGCTCAATGGTTTTTCTAAGTTCACCAAGATCAGCGCCAAGATACGTCAATATTTTTATTGCAAGGCCTTCGCCTTCGCGTAATATTCCAAGCAGCAGATGTTCCACCCCTATATAATCATTTTGCAACCTTAAGGCTTCTTCACGGCTGTAAGATATCACTTCTTTTACCCGTTGCGAAAATTTAGCTTCCATAATTTCAAACTCCTATATAAACCATCAAAATTAGCTATAATTAATATGTTTCCAAATTTACTCACAATAAGGAGATAACGGATTTTTACCATCTTTATTTTTCAACACATTTTTGTTAGTAATAAAAACTCAAAAAAACTGTAAATATTCTCATAAAAAAACATTACTTTCGTGGAATATTTCAACACACATCAAAAATCGTGCTTAGATTGATTTAACAGTAAAAGGAGATAAAATGGCAGAAGGTGAAAAAATAGTACAGATTAACATTGAAGATCAGATGAAATCGGCCTACATTGACTATTCAATGTCGGTCATTGTGTCACGTGCATTACCGGATGTAAGGGACGGGCTTAAGCCTGTTCACCGCAGGGTATTATACGGAATGCTTGATTTGGGGCTGCTTTCCAACAGATCATACAAAAAATCAGCCAGGATAGTAGGAGAAGTGCTTGGTAAGTATCATCCTCACGGCGATACTTCGGTTTATGATGCTATGGTCAGAATGGCGCAGGAATGGTCACTTCGTTACCCGCTGGTTGACGGACAGGGCAATTTCGGCTCTATTGATGGTGACAGTCCTGCAGCTATGCGGTACACGGAAGCCAGGCTGAAAAAGATAGCAGAGGAAATAGTTGCTGACATTGATAAAGACACTGTTGATTTCCAGTTGAATTTTGATGATTCATTGCAGGAACCTGTTGTAATGCCTGCGAGGATTCCTAATCTTTTGATAAACGGAGCTTCGGGTATTGCTGTTGGTATGGCTACAAATATGCCACCGCATAACCTGGGTGAAGTTATTGACGGAACTATTGCCTTTATTGAAAACAAGGATATCACAATTGCTGAACTGTCGAAAATAATTAAAGGACCAGATTTCCCAACCGGTGGAATAATATACGGGTATGATGGCGTTCGTGAAGCATTTGAAACAGGGAGAGGTAGAATTGTAGTTCGTGGCGAATCAACTATTGAACAAACAGAACATGGCAGAGAAAGGATCATCATAACTTCTATTCCATACCAGGTCAATAAGTCTGAAATGATAAAGAAGACTGCCGACCTGATAAATGATAAAAAGATAGAAGGTATTTCTGATATACGTGATGAATCCGACAGAAATGGAATGCGCATCGTTTATGAATTGAAGAAAGATGCCGTTACCAATGTGGTTTTAAATAACCTATACCAGAATACTGCCCTGCAGACAGCCTTCAGCGTTAACAATGTATGTCTTGTTAAAGGCAGACCAATGACTTTGAACCTGAAACAGCTTATTTTTTATTTTGTTGAACACCGACATGATGTTGTAATTCGGAGAACAAAATTCGAATTGGCTGAAGCTGAAAAAAGAGCCCACATACTCGAAGGTTTATTAATTGCCCTCGATCATCTTGATGAAGTAATTAAACTGATAAGGGCTTCTAAAACTCCTGATGAAGCAAAGGTTGGCCTCATGGAAAGCTTTAACCTTAGCGAAATACAGGCAAAAGCTATCCTTGCCATGCGCCTGCAGCAGCTTACAGGACTTGAAAGAGATAAGCTGAAACAGGAATATGAAGAATTGATGAAGCTGATAGAACATTTAAAAAACATTCTTTCGGATGAAAATCTATGTATGCAGATCATCAAGGATGAATTGCTGGAGATAAAGAATAATTACGCCGATAAGCCACGCACCGAAATAGAATATACCGCTTCAGATTTCAGGATAGAAGATACTATAGCCGATGAAAGCGTTGTGATCACCATATCGCATATGGGCTATATAAAAAGAACACTGCTGAGCGAATACCGTGTTCAGAGCAGGGGAGGGCGTGGTTCTAAAGGAACTGATATAAGGGATGAAGACTATATTGAGCATTTGTATATAGCCACCATGCATGAATACATGCTTTTCTTTACTGAAAAAGGGAAATGTTTCTGGCTAAGGGTATTTGAAGTGCCTGAAGGCACTAAAACTTCTAAAGGGCGTGCCATTCAGAATATGGTAAATATCACACCCGATGATAAGGTTAAAGCATTTATCAACGTAAAAAGCCTGGATAAAGAAGAATATATCAATAACAATTTCATTATTCTTTGCACAAAAAGAGGGACAATAAAGAAAACATCGCTGGAAGCATATTCAAGGCCAAGAGCAAACGGCATTAATGCAATCAACATTAAAGAAGACGACCAATTACTTGAAGCTAAATTGACCAACGGTCAAAATGAAGTCCTGCTAGCTAACCGCTTTGGCAGGGCAATACGTTTCAATGAATCTAAAGTCCGTCCTATGGGTAGAAATGCCACTGGTGTTAGGGGAATGACACTTGCCGGAGCTGACGACGAAGTGATTGGTATGGTTTGTTTAGAGAAAAACATTTATGATATATTGGTTGTGTCTGAAAATGGTTATGGCAAACGTTCCAGCTTAGAAGATTACCGCGTTACCAACAGGGGTGGAAAAGGTGTAAAGACACTTAATATTACTGAAAAAACAGGCAAACTCGTTGCCATTAAGGAAGTTCTTGATACTGATGATCTGATGATCATTATTAAATCTGGTATCATTATCCGCATGGAAGTTAAACAGCTGCGTGTAATGGGCAGGGCCACTCAGGGTGTTCGCCTCATTAAAATGAAAGATGACGATTCTATTGCAGCTGTTACACCGGTAGAAGAAGATAAAATTAATAATACCGGCAATGGGAATGCTTCCGGTGACATCAACGATGAAGAGACTGGTATTAATCCCGGAGATATTCCTGAATTTGATGAAAATCCGGGTAATAATGGCGGTGATAGCGAAGTATAATTGATAAATAATTTAGTTTCAAATATATTTATTCAAATAATTTGGCAATAAAATTGATAATATTAAAACAGAAAAATTAATTTTGTTGCGTTTCTTTAATATTAAACATATAAAAAAATGAAAAAAATCACGATTCTTGCGGCAATGATGTTTGTAATAATTATTGCGCATGCCCAGAAACAAAATTATCAGAGCGCCTGGTCGAGTTTTAACAAAGGATATTTAGACAAGGCAAAAGATTACATTGATCTTGCAGTACAGGATCCTGATACTAAAACATGGGCTAAAACATGGAAATTAAAGGGCGATATTTATCTTAATATTCAATTCTCAAAAGATGATAAATATAAAAAACTTGATTCGAATGCCGTTATGGTTGCCTATAATTCATACCAGAAAGCAATAGAGCTTGACCCTAAAAAGGAATTTTATGATGAGATACTTGCTTCGTTGTTAAGATGCGGTGATGCTTTCTACAACAAAGGCGCTGAGTATTTCGGCAAAGCAAAATACCTGCAGGCAATGAACAGTTTTGCTAAAACTATTGAAATTAATGCCCTGATCGGTAATCCTGATTCATTAGCAACTTTTAATGCAGGCGTTAGCGCTATGAATGCAAAATTGAATGATAAAGCCAAGGAATATTTCATAAAAGATATGAAAATCAACTATAAGAATCCTGCATTATATTATAACCTAGCTAACATTTACAAGGAAGAAAAGAATATACCTAAAGCATTGGATGTTGTAAAGAAAGGCAGGAAAGTATTTAACGACAATACCAGTTTGATGGAAGAAGAAGTAAATATTTACTTAGCCGGTGGAATGATGAAAGAAACCAAAGGGCTTCTGGATACTTTAATTAAAATAAGCCCGAACAATCCTCAGTTATATTTTGCATTTGGAGGCGCCTATGAAGCATATGCAAACGATACAACAAAATCACGTGTTGACCGCGATACTTCATTCAATAATGCAGCTAAAGAATATAAAAAAGCCATAGAATTGAAACCCGATTATTTTGATGCCATATATGAAATTGGCGCATTATACTTTAACGATGGAATAAGACTTTATCTTGTAGCTGATGGAATGGTTAACGACATGACCAAGTATAATGAAATGAAAACAAAGTTTGAAGAAAGATGGAAAAATGCTTTACCTTATCTGGAAAAAGCTCAGCAGTTAAGTCCTAATGATAAGCAAACCTTAATTTCATTGAAACAGTTATATGCCAGAACCAGTCAAATGGATAAGCTGAAAGCAGTAACTGATAAACTGAATTCTCTTAAATAAAAAATAAAATAGGGAAGTTACACAATAATTTCCCTATTATTTTCGTTTGGGCTATTTAACATAATGTGCATTATAAGACAATTAATATTACCATAAACAATTGATTATATGTTTACTCTTATCTCTATAATTGTTGTCCTATAACGCAAAACTATGTTAAATAGAAACATCAAATATTTATCTCCTGCCCCGAAATTATTTTAACTGAAAATTGAAATTATAATTCCCAAAATAATTATAAACATGGCATATAACGAGCCTTTCCATGGAGTTTTGGCTTTTGTTTTACTGTACAGCACATAATTTATAATAAAAAGCCCGCTGCAATAAATTAACGCAATTACAGGAATTGTGTATTTATAGAACGTGTTTGGCTCAAAATAATTAACAACAGGAAAAACCAGCAATAATATAGCTATTACAAGAAACCCTAACCCTGCCAGCCTTATTAACGATATAATAACAAGTTTAAGCGGATATTCTATCTCATTCCATTGTCTGCCTGATGCTTTTTGGTGAAATGGCAAAAATTTAACAGCAAATAAATTCTTGTAAGCCATTAGTAAACTAATAACACCAACTATTATATATAGCGCAACGGGGATCATTTTAAGAATTTCTTTCATATTGAAATATTAAGTTGTGTATTGTAAATATCATTCTTTTACTATCCTTGCCACTTCTGTCCTGTCATTACTAAGCATTCTTAAAATGTAAACTCCTTTTGCAAGCCCGCTTATATCAATGTTTGTTTTTCCTTGCCCGCCTTGCTGCGAGGCAGGCTGTATTTGTTGTTGCAGGATTGTTTGTCCTTGTATGTTTAAAATTTCTATTGTGGCTTGCTGCAAGGATTGGATTACGAAGTAATTATTTGCCGGGTTTGGAAAAATAACAAAGTTAATGTTGTCCTTTTCAAGTTCAAAAACATTATCTATTAACTGATAACAAGAATTAAATTCAGGGTTGACGTACTTTAACGTATCATTTTCAGTAAAACAAAGTAAAGCATGACCTCTGCTATCAACGATACCACTTAAAAATTGGGGGTTCAATACTCCAAGTAAGCTACCTATTCCTTCTATCCAAATATCTAACGGCCCATAAGGGATTCTTGACAGATAAAATCTTTTTCTTGGCTTGCCTGATATATTAATTGAATCAATAGAGTCAACTTTTACTTTTACTGAAAAAATGTTTATTGTATCATTTATGCCATGATTAAAATCATATAATAATGCTTCAGGTTGAGTGGCAATTGCTTTATAGTATATTTTTTCATTAGAATCCTCACGAATATATCCATTATTAGTCCAATTTATCAGGGTAGAATCATACGTTTTAAAAACTGTAAAGTAATGAAAGGTATTTATTACGGTATCTTCTTCAAATTTTGTAAAATAAGTATCGGCCTCTGGTTCCTGGTCCTGGTATGTTGTTAAGGTACTCCACAAACTATTTGTATCAACCAATGGATAATATGTTTGTGCTTTTACTGTAGCCAAATTAATTAACAGAAAAAAAGTAATAAACAGTATTCTTTGCATGGAAATGAAATTAACAGCACTAAATTAAACATTTTCGGGCTGCAATGCAAATAATAAATCATTTATGATTGATGATGTTGAACCTGTCTGCCGACAGGCAGGATAACAAATAGCAAAATTAAAACCCCTTTATTAATAAGCCGAATACAATAATACATAAAATGCATATATACTGCAAGCCACTCCCCAACTGGTCCATATCTTTCTTGATTTTATCCTTTTAGCTCTTAAGATATAGCCGGCATAATATTCATTGTTTTTAAGGAGTTCGGGGTCAGGACACATTAAATATTTGCCATGCGGTGTTGTAGTTGAACATGCAATTGCCGGTATTAAGCCTGCTATAGGCGTACCAATCATGCTTACCAAATATGTTGATGATGCAGCGCCATGGTATCCCCTGTAATATTTCTTTGCATCTGCTTGTCCCTGCTTGAAAAGATCGTCGTTCGAGAGGTTTGCAGTATATTCAGGTTTGGTTGCAGGTGAAGTATTTTCTGTATTTGTAGTATTGCCAGCATTTCCATTATTTGGAGCATTTGTTGTTGTCGAATCAGTGTTATCAGGCTCTTCAATAAACACATCCTTTGAGCCGTCAACATAAAGAATCATGTCAACATCCGCTTTTGAAATAATATAAATCGGGCCATCCTGTTTGTCATAATCCTTATATTTAATTTCAGCCGGTCCAACTTCTATTATTTTAGCTTGTATCCTTTCGCCGCTGTTCTTTAAAACTATTACATCCTGGCTGAAAGAATGCAAAGCAGTAATTACTATAATAAAAGCAACAGCAAATATTTTATTCACATTTTTTTGTTTAAAGTTCAATGATCTTTATTCTTTTATAAACTTTCTTTCCCATGCTCCTTTTTCCGTTTTTACTTTCACAATATACATCCCTGCCGGAAACGAAGAAATATCAATCTCGCCAGATGTTTCATGTTTGACATTTGAAGTTGAATGCACTTCTTTACCTATTATATTGTAAACTTCCAGGCTTTGAATTTGGTTATTGGGGCCTGTAACTTGGAATTTCCCATTATTAGGGTTAGGATAAACCCAAATATTGCTTTCGATATTAATTTCTTTAATACCCAGTTCAGTTAATGGCAGCCTCCAAACTCCGCTGCCCATAGTTCCTGCGAAAATGTAACTTCCATTTGTTGCTAAAGCATGAACATCGGTATTTATTAAACCATTATTCGATGCCAGCCATGTGCTTCCATTATTTGAAGACCAGTACACACCATCGCCTGATCCTGCAAAGATGTTATTCCCATTCACTGCCAATGCTGAAATATATGTATCGGTTAAGCCTGTGTTCCGGGCAAACCATGTGCTTCCGTTATCTTGGGATAAATACATACCGTTAGCGGTACCTGCAAAAAAGTTATTCCCGCTAACTGCTAATGCATTAACCTGGATATTGCCTGTATCTACACTCCAATTGCCTCCATTGTTCGACGATGAATATATGCCTTTATAAGTTCCTGCAAAAAGAGTGTCACCCTTAAATGCTAATGCATTCACAAGTGTATCTGTCAGGCCATTTTTAACTGCATTCCAATTGTTTCCATTGTTTGAGGACAAATAAACACCGCCGCCGCTATAGGTTCCGGCAAAAACATTACTTCCGTTTATGGCTAATGCCTGAACATTATAATCTGTTAAACCTGTATTCACCGCATTCCAGTTGCTTCCATTGTTTGAAGATAAAAACACTCCACCACCATAAGTTCCGGTAAAAATATTGCTATCGTTAATTGCAAATGCTGAAACATAAGTAGTATCTGTTAAGCCAGAATTAACCGCTGTCCATTTGTTTCCATTGTTCGATGATAAATATACTCCGCTGTTGGTTCCTGCAAAAATATTGTTGCCGTTAATTATAAGGCACTGAACGGAAATACTCTTAACTGAATTGCTGTCAAGGTTAGTATGCTGCCATTGTGCATTTGCAATGCTTACAATATATATAAATGCTAAAAAGAGGAAAAGTCTTTTCATTTCTATTTAATCTCATGTTTATATTTCCAAAATTATTGATAATTACAATATCCTGGCATTATAAATCAAAAAAGATATAAGCTTTTATATAAATGTGGATGCATATTTAATGCAATACAGGAAGAAGTTATAAAATAAAAATATTCTTTATCCTATAATAGAGTATGTGGTTTAAAGTATTTTATTTAACGGCATTCGTTGTCTTTTCTTTAAACCTGTCTTCATAATCAAAGAATGTTTTCATCCTGTTATAAAACTTCAATTTAAGATAATCGAACATAGAAGTCATAAAACTATGCTTAGGAATATTGTTTTTTTGAGTTTCTTTATCTATTTCAAATGTTACCGTCCTGCTAGTTAAAGTTGATTTACTGTTTATCATTACCACATCTTTTTTACGCAAAGTGTTTTTCTTAAAATTATCTGGTTTCTGAGCTTTAGGACTGTATACTTCCATGAAAAGATTTTAAGCAGGCTTAATAATATTTTTATAATAATCGCTCTGCACAATAATAATCCGGACAAAAATATATTAATATTTATCTGTAATCAAGCAATTTAAGTAATATCTGATAGTTTAATTTCGAACTTAAA
>JBEKEO010000031.1:0-21412 GCA_050013795.1 Bacteroidales bacterium | reverse complement strand
CCATGCCTGGCTTCCGCTGGCTGTATACGCCTTTACTGTATAACCCGGCATTGCTTTTCTGTAGAGCTTTAATGCTGCAGTATCGTTGGTGCTGGTAGTCCCGCCATTAATAGGAACAAAAACCCTGTTATTAAATATAAATGTATTTGAATAAGGTTCGGTAGCGGCACTTGTTGAACTGCCTGCTATCAAAGGTCTGTAGACTTTGTATTTATATCCGTAAGGACAATTGGTGCTGGCGAAATATGCTGCGCAAGCCTCATAAACACTGTATTGCGGGTCGCCTGAAGGAACGGAATCAATTAATATCTTATCGGGTGCCAGGTATTTTCCCCAACAGTCAATGTGTTCAATATATTGACCAAGCGGATCAGGACGTATCATATAATTATTTATGCCCAGATATTCAGAAGCGAATAGTCTGATTTGCGTTGAATCCAGCGTTGTATTATCCTGTTCTACAAGAACAGTTGAAACAGCATCATTATACCCATCGCACATATAATTTCCGCCTGTAGTTACCAGGTTCATTCCGTAATAGGTAATACCAAGCAGAGTTGCTTCATATTTGGTAAGGGAATCATCATTCGGCCTTGGTCTGTTGTAGGTGAAATCAACAACCTGAACTTTATTGCTGCTGTCGGCAATGAACCAGCCTGAATAATCCCTTGTCCACCATGAGTCAATGGTTGCGGTAAGAAAACTGCAATTAGCGGTATTCGCACCATATGAACTGAGCAAACTGGTAACCGTACTTTGGTCGGAAGTGGCTGCTATTATTATTACCTTTCCCGTATTGGATAAGTCCTTAATTACTGTTCCCGGGATTCCGAATCCGCCAACATATGCAATAATGACAGCTTCTGCCGGTTCGAATTCGGCAATGTTACGAACAGGGGCAGCAGGCGGACTGGTTATTCGGAAATTGTTACCGGAATTACGCATTTCAAATTGCTCACTTGTGCTCATGCTATGAGTAAGCCCGTTATTTGGCAAAGTAGTTTTATTCTGGGCGCTCAATCTTCCGGCATTAGATACAAGAAATATGATCAGTGAAAACAAGTGAAATTTTTTCATATCATGTAAGGGTTTTGGAGTTTAATAACAAAAGAACTTTTTCATTGTTGAGAATGACAAATTTACATAATAAGTTTAAATACATAGTTATACTATTGTAAAAACAGAATTTAAATTTTTAAGGATGAGGGGGATGAAGAAAATGGATATCGTTCCTAATCTTTCAGTATCTTCTTATAAAGTTTCTGCCCGTTGATATTCAATTCAACAAAATACATTCCTTTAGTCAGGCTGCTGATATCAATGGATGTTGATGCTCCCGACATATTATAACCACTGATTTCAGGAAGAACCTGTTTCCCTAAAACATCAATTATTTCAATAGAGTATTTGCCCGTTAAACTACAGAATAAAATAATTTTATTGCTGGAAGGAATAGGAGATATAGAGAATTCGGCGGAAGAAGTATTTCCATTTATGTTTGTTGTAATACATGATTCCTTGTAAGTGAATCTAGAGACATTGGAAATGGAAAGAGAATCATTAAATACTGTCCATGATGCAGAGTTCCCTTTCAGATAATAAGTAAGATATGGTTTTATAAAGTTAAGTATAATTTGATGCTGGGCTGCGCGTGAAAGAGGATGTGTGCAACCGGATGTCATGGTTTCACCGAATGAGCATGCAGTATTAGCATCGCCAAAATAACAATGACCTCCTCCTGTTAAACTTAAAAATACTTTACATCCGCTTGCAAGCGAATCATACATAGGTATTTGGTTGGTTGATGGCGGCGCAATACAATCTGATGATCCGGAAAGAACAAGGGCAGGAATAGTTACTGATTGTGATGCTGCTATTGCCGAAGGAGTAGTTTCTGCTGCAGCGAAAGTAACCATGCATGTCGGAACGGCATTGTTTTCGCAAGCCAGGAATGAAGCTCCTCCTCCCATCGAATGACCCATTACTGCCGATTGTGCCGATACATGATTGTAAAAGAAAGAAGAACTGCTGGCACCTTCTGTTTTCATCTGATTGATAAGAAATGCCAAATCTAATCCGAAGTCGGAATGACTTGGAGAAAGGCCGCTTTCTGTTGTAGGGAAAACAACAATATAACCAAGAGGGACTAATGAATCTTCAATATAAACATATGCATCATCGCCCATATCAAATCCATGCCCGAAAACAATCACAGGGAATTCACCGCTGGCAATGGGAGTGTTGTCTCCTGCAGATGTAGCAGGATAATAGGTATCAGTGGTGATACTCCGGCTACTTCGGGAAGCATCAACATACGACAGAGATTTATGGCCTATAGCATATTGTCCGAAAACATTTGTTGTTAAAGCAAGAAACAAACATAAAATGATAAGGATGTAATTTCTTTTCATAGATTTCAATTTTGATTAATGTTTTAACTTCTATACAAATGTATGAGTTTAGTACATTATAACTGATGAAAAGTAGAATAATATTTTGTTAAAAGTAGAATAACTATTTTTCTTCATAATTGCTTTGCAGCGTATATGATAATTTCGGGTAGAATCTGAGGGTGGTATAAAGACAGAGAATTTTGTGAAAGCATAAACTCCCAACTAAGAACTCCTGAATCTCATTTCGAGAAATAATTCCAAAGCACTTCGTCAGGGGTAGGAGCAATGACAGTAACTTTTTCGTTTTTTACAGGATGAACAAATTCGACCTTCCTTGCATGAAGATGTATGCTTGCATCAGGATTTGAGCGGGGGTAACCGTATTTCAGGTCGCCTTTCACTGGACATCCAATTTCGGCTAACTGAACGCGAATCTGGTGATGCCTTCCGGTATGAAGTTCTATTTCAAGCAGGTAATAATTATCTGATGCCCCTATTATATTATAACTGAGTTCGGCTTTTAATGCGCCCTTCACTTCTTTTTTGACGGAATACGATTTGTTCTGTTTTTCATTCTTTAAAAGATAGTGATACAATGTTTCTGATTCTTTAGGAGGCTTGTTCTTCACAACAGCCCAGTATATCTTGCTTATCTGCCTGTCGTGTATCAGTTTGTTCATTCTGGAAAGAGCTTTGTCGGTACGGGCAAATATTACACAACCGCTTACAGGCCTGTCGATACGGTGAACCAAACCCAGATAAACATTGCCGGGTTTCTTATACTTGATTCTTATATATTCTTTAACCGATTCTACTAATGGAATATCGCCGGTCTTGTCGCCCTGCACTATTTCGGAAGGCTTTTTATTAATGATAAGAAGATGATTGTCTTCAAATAAAACCCTTGAGGCAATATCTTCATACGGTACCATTTGTTAGTATTGCTCCTTTTTGTTTGGAAAATCAACAGATTTCACATCTTTAATATAGGATTCAACGGAGCTTTTGATCTCATCGTAAAGGTTATGATATCTGCGTAAATAACGGGGTGAAAATTCCTGTGTGATACCCAGCATATCGTGCAATACAAGCACCTGCCCGTCAGTTCCGCTACCAGCGCCTATGCCAATAGTTGGTATCTTTACTTCTTTAGTAACCTGAGCAGCGAGTTTTGCAGGTATCTTTTCAAGGACAATGGCAAAAGTGCCTGCTTTATCTAACAGAAGTGCATCTTCCACAAGTTTGTCAGCTTCTTCCTTATCGGTAGCCCGTACCACGTATGTGCCGAATTTATGTATTGCCTGAGGAGTAAGCCCCAGATGCCCCATTATCGGGATCCCTGCTGAAAGTATCCTGTCGATGGATTCGATCACTTCCTTTCCGCCTTCAAGTTTTACCGCATCTGCTTCCGATTCTTTCATGATACGGATGGCTGAATTTAATGCTTCCTTGGAATTTCCCTGATAGGTGCCAAAAGGAAGATCGACAACAACCAATGCGCGTGAAACAGCCCTGCATACCGATGAAGCATGATAGATCATCTCGTTCAAAGTTATGGGCAGCGTTGTTTTATGCCCCGCCATTACATTGGATGCAGAGTCACCGACAAGTATCACATCAATTTTGGCGCTATCAAGTATCCTTGCAGTCGAATAATCATAAGCGGTAAGCATGGCTATTTTTTCTCCATGCTGTTTCATTTCTTTAAGAACGTGGGTCGTTACTTTATTCACTACACGAAGAGTTGTCATAGGTTTTGAGTTTTAAAAAAGTTTATTTTTGAAAAACACAAGGCTACAAATGTATAATTTATAATGTTAAATTCATTTTTATGAAACTAAAATTATTAATTTTGCTCTGAATTCATTGAATTCTATTCATTTTCATGAAAAAGAAAATAAGCTTCATTCTTACAGTTATCCTTTTTTATTCTGCATGCAAACCGGATTTTAATCCCAATACCTCATGGAAGGATATAACTGTTGTTTATGGCTTACTGAGCCCCAATGACACAGTACATTATGTAAAGATAAATAAAGCTTTTCTGGGCCAGGGCAACGCATTGGTAATGGCGCAAAATCCTGATTCCTGTACTTATGGAAATAACCTTACCGTATGGGTTGAAGAATGGAATGGCAGCAACCGGACAAACTTATGGTACCTGGATACAACAACAATATATAATAAAGAGTCCGGAACTTTCTATTATCCCAAACAGGTGATCTATAAATTCAAAGCCAAACTTGATACAATTGATGCGGGCGTTGATTACAGGCTGTATATTAAAAACAATAAAACAGGAAAGCTTGTCTCAGGCCATACAGGTTTAGTCCAAAAGTTCGATGTCTTAAAACCTTTGCCAAGCTCATCATTACATCAGGTGGTAGTTAATTTTACAGGTCCAAACTATGTTCGGATGGTATGGAATCCTTCCTATTACGGTAGATTATACCAGTTAGATATACTGTTTACATACAGGGAAAAAAATATTCTTACCAACGACAGTGTGGTAAAGACACTTGACTGGAATCTTGGAACAAGGACATCGGCAGGAACATCAGGAAATGACCCTTCACTCGAAATAGATATTCCGGGCGTAAGTTTCTATACCTTTCTTCAGGGAAATATCACTGCTTCACCAAATATGGTAAGGACTGTTGCCGGATACCCTCTTCGGTATGTTTTTTCAGCCGGCGCTGATAATTTAAACACTTATATAGAAGTCAATGCCCCATCAACAAGCGTTGTGCAGGATCGTCCCGGATTTACCAATATAGTTAATGGATTAGGAATCTTTTCATCCCGCTACCAAGAAATACAACCTCATTATCTCGATGCTTATTCAAGCGACTCTTTGCTTTATGGCCACTATACTAAGAATTTGAATTTCCAATAGGCTATTCTGATAAGCAATACATTATTTGAACTTAATTTAAATGTCAGTTCGAGTAGTCAGCCAGTTTTGGCTGACGTATCGAGAACAGGTTAACGTATGTCGCATCTCGATACGTCCGCCAGCCGGCGGACTACTCGATGTGACATTTATTTTTACAATTTAAGACCCATCTATTGAATCAAACACACCCTGTCGTTTTGTCACCGTTTTTGTCATGAAATAAATCATCTTGTATTTTATTCATGTCATATTTTCTTAAATTTATTTAATATTCCAATTGGCATAATGATTGACTAAAGAACAGGAAATTGAAAAATAAACACATAACAAATCAATAAAATGGGAAAAATTATAGGAATAGACTTAGGGACCACCAACTCATGCGTGGCCGTAATGGAAGGAAACGAACCGGTTGTGATACCGAACAGCGAAGGCAGAAGGACCACTCCTTCGGTAGTGGCTTTTGTTGAGAATAATGAACGCAAGGTGGGCGATCCTGCCAAACGTCAGGCTATTACCAATGCCAAAAAGACGGTTTACTCCATCAAACGTTTCATGGGTGAGACCTACGACAGGGTTACAAAAGAAATTCAAAGGGTTACTTATGACGTGGTAAAAGGCGACAATAACACCCCAAGGGTTAAAATAGATGACAGGCAATATACTCCGCAGGAAATATCGGCCATGATACTTCAGAAAATGAAAAAGACAGCCGAAGATTATCTTGGTCAGGAAGTAACGGAAGCGGTTATAACGGTTCCGGCATATTTCAGCGATTCACAAAGGCAAGCAACAAAAGAAGCAGGCGAAATTGCTGGACTGAAAGTGAAACGTATCATTAACGAGCCTACAGCAGCAGCTCTTGCTTATGGTCTGGATAAGAAACATAAAGATATGAAAGTAGCTGTATTCGACCTTGGCGGTGGTACTTTCGATATTTCAATACTCGAACTTGGTGAAGGCGTATTTGAAGTGAAATCCACCAATGGCGATACACACCTTGGCGGAGATGACTTTGACCAGGAAGTGATAAACTGGCTGGCTGAAGAATTCAAAAAGGAATACAGCATCGACCTTCGCAAGGACCCTATGGCTTTACAGAGACTGAAAGAAGCTGCCGAAAAAGCCAAGATAGAATTATCAAGTTCAACACAAACGGAAATAAATTTACCTTATATCATGCCGGTTGACGGCGTTCCAAAGCATTTAGTACGCACCATGACACGCGCAAAATTCGAACAGCTTTGCGACAAGCTTATACAATCGACACTTGAACCATGTAAAAAAGCATTGTCAGATGCAAATCTTACAACATCGCAAATTGACGAGGTGATACTGGTGGGAGGTTCAATACGTATACCTGCCGTACAGGCGCTGGTGGAGAAATTCTTCGGTAAAGCCCCTTCCAAAGGCGTTAACCCCGACGAAGTGGTTGCTGTTGGCGCTGCCATACAGGGCGGAGTATTAACAGGAGAAATAAAAGATGTACTGCTGCTTGACGTAACCCCTCTTTCACTGGGAATTGAAACATTAGGCGGTGTAATGACCAAGCTTATTGAATCGAATACTACGATACCGACCAAGAAATCGGAAACGTTCTCCACGGCAAGCGACAGCCAGACATCTGTAGAGATACATGTGCTGCAGGGCGAACGCCCCATGGCTAACCAGAACAGGACAATAGGAAGGTTCCATTTAGACGGTATTCCGCCTGCACCGAGAGGCATACCGCAGATTGAAGTTACATTTGATATTGATGCCAACGGCATACTGAATGTTTCGGCACACGACAAGGCTACGGGCAAAACACAGAACATACGCATTGAAGCATCTTCCGGTCTTTCTGAAGACGAGATAAAGAAAATGAAGCACGAAGCCGAAGCCAATGCCGAAGCCGACAGGAAAGCAAAGGAAGAGATTGACAAGATTAACAGCGCCGATGCCATGATATTCCAGACGGAAAAACAACTGAAAGAATACGGCGACAAGATACCAGCCGACAAGAAAGCCCCTATTGAAAGCGCTTTGACCGAACTGAAAGCCGCACATGCAAGCAAAAGCGTTGCCGCCATTGATGCCGCCATGGCAAAGATAAATGCCGCATGGCAGGTTGCCAGCGAGGATATGTATAAAGCCACGCAAAACCAGCAGCAGCCCGGAGGCGATGCTTCGCAACAGCAACAGCCTCACCAGGAGCAGCAGCAGGATAATAAAGGCAGCAATCCCGAAGTTACCGATGTGGATTATGAGGAAGTGAAGAATTAATATTTTATTAATTTAATGAAAAACCTTGAAATATTTTTTGTCTTAGTAGCAGCTATTGGAACTATAATAATTACATTCAAATGGAAAAAATTAAATTGGATAAAAAGAGGTTTTATTATTGTAGCTATAATAGCTGCTATTATTGTGGCATGGAATCAGTTTCAAGAAAATAGGGAAAGGGAATTAATCAAAAAAATTGAAGCAACATTTGGTGATATAAGTGATTTAGATGGAGCAACAATACCAAAAATACAAATAGGGGATGGGGATTCTACTGCAAAATTTATAATACCTGACGGTGTTTGGCGTTTTCATTCATCAGAACCAATTAAAGTATATGTAAAAAACAACAAACTATTCGTTTCAACCATAATTAGAGACAGAAAAGGGGATATAGTGGCTGCATTATATGAAAACGAATGGGAAATGGTAAAAAAAGAATATGATTATAATAATGACGAAACAGCATTTGAAGTTGTAACCAAAGGTGATAGAAAAGTCTATTTTCATATTGAATTAAAAAATGGAATTGCCTGTATAGTCGGCTTATTATTAAATGAAAATGGGCGTGGTGTATATATATGTAATAATATGACTCATGGAGTTATTGGTAGTTTAATAGTTACTGTTGCTCAAGATAGCGGTAATTACCATTTTAGGTTGCCGGATAACATAAAGCCAATATTTAAATATCCAAGAGCGAAATATTTTGGTGTTAGAGAACTAAAAAAATAATTCCTCAAAGGGCATAGTTTAAAACTATGTACTGCTGGAAATAAAAAAAAAAAGTAATATTCGCATCATGTCCGATCAAAAAAGAAATACCATGCAATCAATAGGAACAGCCATTATTATGGCGGTATTCCTCGTTGGGCGTAGTTTGTAAATTATCCTCTAAGGATTGAAGTAATTAATTATGACCATTAAACCCCGCATATGAAAAAAACTATTTTTATTTTTACTTTTATTCTTTTCTGCATTGGAGTTTCTTTTGCCCAAAACGTAACCAAAAAAATTATTAAAGACGGTTTGTACCTGATAAGCAGAGAAGGCACTGATACTACTCAATTTGATTCATTAAAAATAAATGATATCGTAATTGGTTTTAATTACCTGGTCATTGCAAAAAATGACCAGAAGTTCAACCGTATCGTAATAGATACTTCAGAATATGTACCACTTGAACTGGAAAAATTACCTTCTGCAGAACAGCAAACCGATATTAAAAAGAAATTAATGTTTTCGCTTACCAAAGAAGCGGCAGAGAAACTTAAAACATTTACATCAACTCATATCATGAAAAAAGTTGCACTGGTTGTCGGCGGTGAAGCCGTTTCTATTCATAAGATCAGGGAACCTATTGCAAACGGACAACTTCAGATAACAACCTGCAGCGACAATGCATGCGAAAGCCTGATCGTAAAGATGAAGAGCGATGTAAAAAAATAATCCTTAAATTAACTTAATTGAAATCTCGTTGGGCATAGTTTATAACTACATCCTTCCATAACCCCCATAATTAAGGCTGTTCGCTGCATTTCCACTGTAAAAGTTGTGTTTATCGTTTTATAAGGTGCACCTATTGTGCTGATAGGTTCACCTATTGCGGTGGCAGGTGCACCTATTACGGCATTACTATTATTTATTGTATCAAAAAGTGTACTTATTACGATAATAAGTACACTCCACATGGTAATGAGTACACTCCACACGGTAATGAGTACACTCCACACGATAATGAGTACACTCTACACGGTGATGAGTACACTCCACACAGTAATGAGTACACTCCACACGGTAATGAGTACACTCCACACGATAATGAGTACACTCCTTACGATAATGAGTGCACTCTTCACGGCAATTAGTGAACCTATCACGGCATCGGGTGTACCCGACACATCATCGGGTGTACCCGACACAACATCGGGTGTTCCCGATACATCATCGGGTGTTCCCGACACATCATCGGGTGTACCCGACACATCATCGGGTGCTCCCGACACATTATCGGGTATTCCCGACACAACATCGGGTGTTCCCGACACATCATCGGGTGTACCCGACACATCATCGGGTGCTCCCGATACAACGTCGGGTGTACCTGTTACGACATCAAGTGTTCCCGACACAATAGTTTACAACTTTTACGTATGTATTGCAGATAACGGTCTAAGGTCAAGGAAGTAAAATTTTTGAAAAAACACTTGCATTAGGCTTTTTTCTGATGTATCTTTATGGGTTAAAATTATTGATATGAAAAAACTATTATTTATTTTATCATTTGCAAACCTGACGGTTATTGCAAATGCGCAAACTGCCTATATCACGAACAGCTATAGCAACAGTGTAACTGCTATTGATGTTGCAACGGACACTATTAAAGCAACAATTCCGGTGGGGACTTATCCTTTTGGCGTATCTGTGAGCCGCGATGGAAGCAAAGTATATGTAACAAACTGGACCGCCAACACAGTAAATGTTATAAATACGGCCACGAATACAGTCACGGATACAATAACAGTTGGTAATGGTCCTGTCGGCATATCGGTAAGTCCTGACGGACACAAAGTATACGTGGCAAACCAGCACGAAAATACAGTAAGTATAATAAACACCGCGGCAGATACTGTTATGGCTACAATTTATGTTGGTTCCCAGCCTTATGGGATATCTGTGAGCCCTGACGGACACAGGGTATATGTCGCAAATTCTGCTGATAATACAGTAAGTGTGATTAACAGCGCAGTTGATACTGTAATGGCTGTAATTACGGGTGTTTCTAATCCTACAGGCGTAGCCGTGACCCCGGATGGAAGCAAGGTTTACATTGCTAACTGGAATAATAGCTCTGTAAGTGTAATAAACACAACCTCAGAGACTGTTATAAAGTCAATTACAGTTGGTGTTAAGCCCCAGGGTATATCTGTAAATCCAGATGGCAGCAAGGTATATGTTTCGAATTGGAATGACAACACAATAAATATAATAAATTGCGCTGCAGATACAGTTTCAAGTACAATTGCTGTTGGCGCAGTGCCTATTGGCGTATCAGCCACCCCCGACGGAAGCAAGATATATGTTGTGAATGAATTTGCCAATACAGTGTATAAAATTAACGGCACCAACAATGCCGTGATAGATACTATTACCGTTGGTAGTTATCCTATTTCATTTGGAGATTTTATTTCTATTTATCCCAACCCGTTAGTTCATATTTCCGCATCAGCAGACAACATTTGCGCAGGGATTTCAACAACATTAACGGCAAGCGGGGCAACTTCTTATTCATGGAATAATGGTTTGGGGACGGCAAACCCCGTGCCCGTTACGCCTTCTGTTACCACAACCTACATTGTTACAGGTACCACAACAGGCGGCTCAGCTACAGCAAGTATCACAATTACTGTTAATCCTTTACCTGTAGTTAATGCTGGAAATGATACAACAATCTGTCAGGGCAGTTCTGCAACACTTCATGCCAGTGGCGGAATTGCGTATTCCTGGAGTCCTGCTGCATCATTAAGCAGCTCGTCTGCTGCTAATCCGATGGCGACACCTATGACAACAACCGATTATCATGTAACTGTAACTAATGGAAATGGATGTTCTTCAACAGGTTCTGTTACTGTTCATGTTGATATTTTAAATATAGCAGCATCTGCAAATCCTGATAGTATTTGTGCGGGAGATTGTTCAACCCTGACAGTTTCGGGTGGCGTTTATTATATTTGGAGTGATGCAGAAACAACTAATCAAATTGTAGTATGCCCGACAACAACTACATGGTATACAGTTACCGTTGAAAGCGCGTTAGGTTGTTCGGGAACGGTAAGTTTCATAGTTACTGTAAATGTTTGCACTGGTATTTCAGAAAAAAATTCCGCTAATAATATTGCCATTTACCCTAATCCTGCTACTGATAACTTAACTATCGAAACACCTCAAAAAGCCATAATAGAAATTTCAAACATTCAAGGTCAACTAATAAAAACCCTTGCAACTTCTGGTAATAAAACAAACATAGATGTTTCGGCATTGCCGGGCGGCATGTATATTGTGGAAGTGAAGACGGAGAAAGGGGTTATGGTAAATAAATTTATAAAAGAATAGAAAAGTAAGCAGTCAGTAACTTTGAATTTTAAACTTTGAACAATTATAGCCATGAAAAAACTTGTACTTTTTTTATCATTTGCAGGCCTGACGGTTATTGCAAATGCGCAAACTGCCTATATAACGAATAGTAATGATAATACTGTATCCGTTATTGATGTTGCAACAGATACTGTTACAACTACAATTCCGGTTGGTGCTTCTCCTTTTGGTGTATCGGCGAGCACCGATGGAAGTAAGGTATATATTTCGAATTATAATGATAATACAGTAAATATAATAAACACTGCCACAAATACTGTTTTGGATACAATTGCAGTTGGCAATGGTCCGGTTGGTATAGTTGTAACCCCTGACGGAAGTAAAGTATATGTTGCAAATTATAATGATAATACAGTAAGCGTAATAAACACTGCTACAAATACTGTTACAGATACCATTATAGTTGGTTCTAATCCTTATGGTATAAGTGTGAACCCCGATGGAAGCAAGGTATATGTTGCGAATTCTGGTGATAATACCTTAGACGTAATATACAACGCAACAGATACTGTTTCAGCATCAATTGCGGTTGGCTATGATCCTTATGGCGTATGTGTAAGCCCCGACGGGAGTACAGTATATGTTGTGAATGCCGGTGACGGTACCTTAAACGTAATAAATAACGCTGCAGATACTGTTTCTGCTACGATTATAGTTGGCAACAGCCCGTTTGGTGTATCTGCAAGCCCTGACGGGAGTACAGTATATGTCGCGAATTATGATGATAATACTGTAAATGTAATAAACACTGCTTCAAATACTGTTTTGGATATAATTGCGGTTGGCACATGGCCTCTTGCTGTATCTGTGACTCCCGATGGTAGTAAAGTATATGTCACAAATGAATATGATAATACAGTAAATGAAATAAACAGCGCTACAAATTATGTATCGGATACAATTAATGTTGGTTCATATCCGATTGCATTGGGAAATTTTATTTCTATTTATCCCAACCCGTTAGTTCATATTTCCGCATCAGCAGACAACATTTGCGCAGGGATTTCAACAACATTAACGGCAAGCGGGGCAACTTCTTATTCGTGGAGTGATGGTTTGGGGACGGCAAACCCCATGCCCGTTACGCCTTCTGTTACCACAACCTACATTGTTACCGGCACCACAACAGGCGGCTCGGCTACAGCAAGTATCACAATTACTGTTAATCCTTTACCTGTAGTTATTGTTGGAAATGATACAACGATCTGTCAGGGCAGTTCTGCAACACTTTATGCCGGTGGTGGAATTGCGTATTCCTGGAGTCCTGCTGCATCATTAAGCAACCCGTCTGTTGCTAATCCGGTGGCGGCACCTATGGCAACAACCGATTATCATGTAACTGTAACTAATGGAAATGGATGTTCTGCAACAGGTTCTGTTACTGTTCATGTTGATATTTTAAATATAACAGCTTCTGCAGATCCTGATAGTATTTGTGAGGGAGATTGTTCAACCCTGACGGCTTCGGGTGGTATTTCATATGAGTGGGCTTTCCCGCCGGGGGGGAGCGCTAACCAAATTGTAGTATGTCCTACAACTACCACATCATATATAGTTACACCCTCTGATGCATATGGCTGCACAGGTTCCACTGAGGTTACAGTGACGGTGAACGTCTGCACCGGGCTAACTGAAAATTCAATTCAGCAAAAAGTTTTATTAAATCCAAATCCTGCTACAAGTAACATCACTATTGAAGCCCCTCAGTCGGCAGTAATAGAAATTACAAACATGCAAGGTCAGCTAATAAAAACCCTTGCAATTTTTGGTAATAAAACAAATATAGATGTTTCAGACTTTCCAAGCGGAGTGTATGTTGTAGAGGTGAATACTGAGAATGGGATAGTGGTGAGGAGGTTTGTTAAGGAATAAAACAAATATTAAGCCATGAAAAAACTTATCTTCTTGTTTGTTATAATCATTATTGCAGTTGTTTTTGCCAGCATTATAACTGCCATGCAGGGAAGATTTGGAATTTTTATTGCACTTACAATTATTTTTCCTGTTATTATTTTAACTTTTGTATTATCATTGATACGAAAAAGCAGGCAAAATGTAAAAAAGCTTCTGAATGCAGGAGAGCTGGCAAAAGCAAAAATTTTGAGTGTTTCAGACACAGGTGTGACTGTTAACGGTAATCCCCGCATCGCACTTCAATTGGAAGTTACTCCTCAAACGGGCCCTCCGTTTAAAGTTCAAATTCACAAACTTATTTCGAGGATTCAGCCGGTATTGTACCAACCCGGCATGATACTGCAAGTAAGGTATGATCCAAATAACCTGAAAGATGTTGTTATAGAATCTTCCGGTGAAAATATCACGGAGAATGCCCGCAGTGAACACACTTCCAAGCAACATAATACAGAGGTTAAACCATTGCTTTGCCCCTCATGCGGAGGGCAAATAACGATGAACAGCAGCCTGTATAAGGAAAAGTTTATTACCTGTAACTACTGCGGAACTGTTATTGATTTGCACGAGTGAGCATTAATCTCTTTCAATTAACAGAATTTTATCTTTGCATTGAATGCATGGTTTTAATGAGAACTTAAATAAAATAATTATTTTTTTCTTAAATTGAACCCTGTTAAATGCAGGGTTTTTTTATTCTTCTTTTCCCTCACTAACAGAGGGTATTCAAAAAGGTTTTGATAATGTCTTCTTCCTTCCATATTCGGTAGCAATCGACTACAAACGGATATTAAACGAATCTAAACAATTAATAACCGAATCAGGTTTGGGGCTTGCTGTTACTTTGCTCCGTCAATTAAAAAATCATTATTAATTAAAAAAAATGTGTTATGAAAACAACAAACAAAGTAGAACTTGACGGATTTATCGGGATGGAACCCGAAGTAAAAACTCTTTCAAACGGCAGCAAGCTTGTCCGTTTTTCGCTGGCAACCAACGAAGACTATAAGAATAAAGCAGGCGAATGGGTTAAAAACACCACATGGCATAATGTGATAATGTGGAATAAGATAGCTGAAAAGGCAGAAGAAACATTAAAGAAAGGCACGCGCGTTTCTGTTACAGGCAAGTTAGTGAACCGCCAGTACACCGACAAAGAAGGAAACAAACGCAATACTTTCGAGATACAGGCTTTTGCTTTCGAGCTTTCGGCAGCAGCATAAATTTCGTTAAAAAGAGAAAAGGGAGAGGCGGCCGCAGGCCGCCTCTCCCTTTTTATTATGTATAAGAAAGATTTATTCTTCCCCTTTAAGTCTTTTATTAATCACCAAAAAATAAAAGCCGTCATCCAGCGGCAGATAACCATATTCATAGCAGAAATAATAGGTAGTTCCCTTTTGGGTGGTGTAAATACTCGTAAAATGATTGAAGTTAAAACCTTTCTCGAGCATCTTATCTTTATGAACGCGAGCTTTATCAGTGGGGTTAAGTTCCTGCAATATTCTCCTGTTTTTACGAAGTGTATTGTTGATATTTCGTACCAGGTTTGTTGAGTCACTGTTTTGCCTGTTATTAAACAGGTTACGGCATTGGTCGGAGCAGAATTTTTTATCTATCCTGCCCACTATGGGTTCTTTGCATTCAAGACATTTTCTCTTTTCCATAATGCGTTATTGATTTAATTCAGATAGTTAATTTTAATATTAGTTTGTTATAATCTATCACTGCTTTATACTTCATCAGCAGGTCGCTGCCAATCACTCCATCTATAGGTTTTAGCCTCATTAGTTTGTACGATTTATTTACATGAGCCATATCAAGCAGGATGGCAGTATAATTTGTGAGTTTCAGCGCAGCTATAGAGAATTCGCTTACGTTAACAGAATGACTTTTCATAGTGTTGGTTCCCAACCCTGTTGAAAGTTTATTAAAATCGCCAAACGATACCCTTTTTTTCTTCAGGATCTTTTTAATGCGGGTAATATCTAACACTGTTTTTGAAGCGCCTGTATCAATAAGAAGGTTAACCGGATTAGAATCCAGTTCAGCATCAATAAATAAGTGATAGCCTTCTTCATCAAGCAAAGTCTTTCGGATGGGTATCTTTATTATCATACTTTTTATGTCTTTGGCGAAGATACAAAAATAAAAAGAGCCCTAATGCAGGGCTCTTTTTATGGTAATTAATTATTAACGGTTATTCTCCGGTAAATGTTTTGGCATCCGATACAGGTATTCTGGTTTTACCCTTATATGCAATTACGAACGAATTAACGCCTGTTCTTGCCTTTATGCTATTTGCATACGCCCTGGCTTCCTTATATGTATTGAAAGTACCAACGGAATATTTATATGTTCCCTGGTATATGTCAACAAAAATTTCTTCATTAATTTTAAATAAACGCTGGAAGTACAGTGTAGAATTTCCATCAGCTGTTGCGCCTATCTGAGCCCTGTAAATAATTGCCCCTTCGGAAGTCACAACTGCATTAGTTTTATTCTTAACATGATGATGAGCGCTGCCGTGATGCGAATAATAAGTGTTAAGAGCATCAGCGTCAAGGTCTGATTTTCCCGTAGTTGTGTCTTTATTAAGGACAATTTCTCCGGACATAATTAATGAATCTCTTATATATTGTGCTTCAATCATTTCGGGAGTTAATGTAACTCCGTTAGTATCAACAATAGCGCCGGCTGCAGAGCTTGGTTCTTTATCTTTGTAATCGGCTACGCCATCATTGTCGGCATCTAACGGGCATCCATCAGCATCCACTGCAATGCCTTTTGGCGTATCAGGACATTTATCCCAGAAATCGGGTACGCCATCGCCATCGCTATCTACTTGTGCAAACTTTTTAAAGTCAACATTCTTATAATATTTATTTCCTTCATGCATTTTGGACCTGCCACCTAAATTATATTGAAGTGTAACGCATGTATAGAGGTAATTATCAGTGTGAGGAGAAAAGAAACTGAATTTATTAACGCCATGATAGCTTACATTATCAATTGCATCGGTTTTTGTAAAATAATAAGTACTTGAGATATTAGCTTCCAATCTGTCGGAGAATTTAAAATTAAGTCCGACACTAACAGGAATCATCAATGTATTATGTGTGTACCTGTTAAGACTGTCAAGTTTTGTTGTGAATTTATAATTAAAAATAAGAGGATTTCCATTCTGAGGATTTTCATAGTCAAATGTTTGATCTCGAATAGTACCATCAGGCCAATAATAATATTTAGCACCATTATCGGCTTTCAGACAGCCATAAGTTGTAAAAGCCATATAGCCGAAACCAACGGAAATATATGGTGCAAATCTTGATTTTCTGTTTATGATAAAATCATTATCGAAATGAAAATTAATGGCAAGGTTTCCCTGCATAACATCAGTCAGAAAATTCAAATGACGGGTTGCACTATTGTCAACAGCGCAAAGAGAACCTTTCAAACCTTCTAATGAGACTCCAAGAGCACTTCCGATACGCTGTTCAACAGCAAATGAAAATGCAGTATTAAACATACCTACCTGTGTGATTTTGTTCCCATAATCACCCACATCGCAGAAAGGTGTCATAATTCCTACTCCTGCCCTGATAGATGGTATTTTATATTTATTGTATAATCCGGTATCGGGAGCTTGAGTAGATTTAGGTAGCTGCCCTCCTCCGATTAAAGGTTTCTCCTGTGCGAATGTTACAGCTATTGAAGCAAAAGCTATAATTATCAGGATTATGGTTTTTCTACTCATAGAATGTTTATATGATAAACACTATATTCGATTAAACGGGTAAAATTACAAATAATTAATTAATCTACAAATTTTTGTTAAAAATTAGGTGTCAGTGAATATTTTTTATAGAAATCTTCAATCTGCTTAACTGCTTCATCGGGACTATCAGCAAATGTAAAAAGTTCCAAATCTTTTTCGTTTATATTCTTTTCAACCAATACTTTTTTCTTTATCCATTCCATTATTCCTTCCCAATATTCACTTCCCATCAGCACTATCGGAAAACGGGCAATTTTCTTGGTTTGAATAAGAGTAATGGCTTCAAACAATTCATCGAATGTTCCAAAACCACCGGGAAGAGCAATAAATCCCTGTGCATATTTCATGAACATTACCTTTCTGATAAAGAAATAATAGAACGATAAAGATTTATCAGCATCAATATATGGATTTGGGGATTGTTCAAAAGGCAACTGTATATTCAAACCTACTGATTTTCCGCCTGCCATTTTAGCGCCTTTGTTAGCGGCTTCCATAATTCCGGGACCGCCGCCGGTAATGATACCAAATCCTGCTTTTGCCATTTTATACGCCGTATCTTGAGCAAGCTTATAATATTTGTGTTTAAGATTTGTACGTGCCGACCCGAATATTGTTACACATGGACCTATTATGGCTAATTTCTCATAACCTTCAACAAATTCGGCCATTATTTTAAATATCTGCCATGAATCGGATGATTTTATCTCTGTCCAATCTTTCTGATGCAATGCTTCCCTTATCTTTTCTTCTTCGTTTAAATTCTGTTTCATAGTCTGAATTGATGGTAACTTATTTAAATTTATATCTGTAACAAAAGTACGCTTTTAATTAAAAACACCTTCCATTTTCACTAATTTGGACTAAAATATTGTCTTTCGCCTTAGACTTATTAGTCTTAGCCTTAAAATTATTGTTCCAAGCCTTAGACTAATCGTTCTTCGCTTTTTGACTAATTTCTATTCCTTATACCCTATTACCTTATTTCTATTGCCTTTATTTTCAGCCTTTGGAAGTGTTTCTTTCAGGAAACTACTTGTATAGCCCTCTTTTTGAGCAGCTATTTCCTCTGGAGTGCCTTGTGCAATTATCCTTCCGCCACGTTCGCCACCTTCGGGCCCAATATCAATAATATAGTCGGCCATTTTTATCACTTCCATATTATGCTCAATAACAATAATAGTATTTCCCCTGTCGACCAGCTTGTTCAGCACATCCATCAGCACACGTACATCGTCGAAATGCAGTCCCGTGGTGGGTTCGTCCAGCAGGTAGAGAGTCTTGCCCGTATCTTTCTTCGATAGTTCGGCAGCCAGTTTAACCCTTTGCGCTTCGCCGCCAGAGAGGGTAGTGGACGCCTGCCCCAGCGAAATATAGCCAAGCCCCACATCCTTTATTGTTTTCAGTTTATGATAAATGGAAGGAATGTTTTCAAAGAACTCAATGGACTGGCTGATATTCATGTTCAGCACATCGTTAATGGATTTGCCTTTAAAGCGCACTTCAAGCGTTTCGCGGTTATAGCGTTTCCCGCCGCAGGTATCGCATTCCACGTAAACATCGGGAAGGAAATTCATCTCGATGGTCTTTACTCCCGCACCCTGGCATTCTTCGCACCTGCCGCCTTTCACATTAAACGAAAACCTTCCGGGCTGATAACCGCGTATCTTTGATTCGGGCAGTTGGGCAAAAAGTTTCCTTATTTCACCAAAGACTTCAATGTAGGTAGCAGGGTTGGAGCGGGGTGTGCGACCAATCGGCGACTGATCTATTTCAATAACTTTATCAATATTCCTTATTCCTTCTATGGAATCATAAGGAAGCGGTCGCAATGAAGACCGATAAAGCTCATGGCTTAAAATGGGATAGAGTGTTTCTTTAATCAGCGATGATTTGCCGCTGCCAGAAACGCCCGTAATACAAATCATTTTCCCAAGGGGAATATCAAGATTTACATTCTTCAGATTATTGCCTTTAGCACCTTTCAGTGAAAGAATTTTCTCGTTTCCTTTTCTTCTTTCTTTAGGGATTGAAATTTCTTTAACTCCACATAGATATTGAGCGGTAAGGGTATTGCAACCTTTCATTACTTCTGCTGGAGTTCCATGCGCAACTATCTTGCCGCCTAGTATTCCGGCGCCCGGGCCAATATCAATAAGGAAGTCAGCCGATAATATCATTTCTTTATCGTGTTCAACCACTATCACTGAATTACCAATATCCCTAAGGTCTTTCAATGCTTTGATAAGTTTCAAATTATCGCGCTGGTGAAGCCCAATGCTGGGTTCATCAAGTATATAAAGTACTCCCACAAGCTGCGAACCGATTTGCGTGGCAAGCCTTATTCGCTGTGATTCGCCACCCGATAAACTCTTTGCGGGCCTGTCGAGGGAAAGATAATCAAGTCCTACATTCAAAAGGAATTCAAGTCGTTTTGTAATTTCTTTAAGTAGTTCAGATGCTATTTTTATTTTTCGCTCATCAAGCGAAAGGTTAATGTTTTTGGCCCAATCGAGAAGTTTAAGAATATCCATCGAAGCCAAATCGGCAATATTCTTTTTGGCTATCTTAAAATGAAGTGACTCTTTCTTAAGCCGTTTCCCTTGGCAAACAGGGCAATCAACTTCGTTCATAAAACCGTACGCCCATTTCTTTACCGAGCTTGCCACGGCATCCTGAAACTGATTGTGAATGAAACTTGCTATGCCTTCAAAGCTCAAAGCGTAAGTGGCAGTAACGCCGTAGTTATCCGCTTTCACTTTAAAAGTTTCCTCGGAACCATAAAGTATAATGTTCAGCGCATGCTCGGAAATATCTTCAATAGGAGTGTCCAATGTGAATTCATATTTGTCGCCTATGGCTTCAAGCTGGCGAATGATCCACTTGTTCTTCATTTCACCAACAGGAATTATTCCACCTTGTTTGATAGATTTCTTCTTGTCGGGAATGATCTTGTCAACATCAAGTTCAGTTATAGAGCCAAGCCCGTTACATTTAGGACAAGCGCCATAAGGCGAATTAAATGAGAAAGTATTTGGTTCGGGCTCTTCGTAAGATATTCCCGATGTGGGGCACATCAGGTAGCGGCTATACTGAATAACATTATCCTGTTCATCCTTTATCATTACCACGCCCTTGCCATGTTTCATGGCTGTCTGGATAGATTCGGCAAGGCGGAAACGGTCGTCTTTATTGATCTTAATTTTGTCAATCACTATCTCTACATCGTGAACCTTATAGCGGTCGAGTTGAAGCCCAAAGGTTATTTCTTTAATTGTTCCGTCAATTCGTACTTTCAGGAAACCCTGTTTTCTAATCTGGTCGAACAGTTCGCGATAATGTCCCTTTCTTCCTTTAACAACAGGCGCCATTACTAATATCTCGGAGCCATCATATTTACTGATTATCGTATCAATTATCTGGCTTTCGGAATAGCGAACCATCTTTTCGCCAGTTACATATGAATAGGCATCGGCAATTCGAGCGTAGAGCAGCCTTAAGAAATCGTATATCTCAGTAATTGTCCCCACAGTGGAACGCGGGTTCTTTATTGTTGACTTTTGTTCAATTGAAATAACAGGACTTAAACCAGTAATTTCATCAACATCGGGTCGTTCCAGGTTTCCCAGAAACTGACGAGCATAAGCTGAATAAGTTTCAATATATCTTCGCTGCCCTTCGGCAAATATGGTATCGAAAGCCAGCGATGATTTCCCACTGCCGCTAAGTCCAGTAATTACAACCAATTTGTTGCGGGGAATAATAACATCTACGTTTTGCAGGTTGTGAACCCTTGCACCAAATACGTTTAAGGTATCAGTCTTTTCTAAAACTTCAGTTTTTTTAGGCTCAATAGAGGAATCAGTATGCTTGCCCATGGAATGTTTTCTCAGACTGCAAATCTACAAAGAAATCATTTGCTTGTGCTGTCGGGCAATACAAAAGGTTAGCAGGAACATTGGAAAGAAGGGTGTCATAATTCAGGTGGCCTTCTTTGGGAATTGAAAGATAATATGT
>JBEKEO010000030.1:0-41570 GCA_050013795.1 Bacteroidales bacterium | reverse complement strand
AATGAATTTAGATTCGGTTGATTTTTCGAAAGAGAAAATTAACGGTATAATAAAAGCCATTAAGGACACGCCCGATTGGCTTAAAAGTGTTAAGGAAAAATCCATTGATAATAAAACTTCTTTGGATGAACAATTATATGCAGATGCAATATGGACTCTCGGATTTCAAATGGAACAGGGATATTGTAATCAAAGATTTAAAAGAAATCCCAGAATGGGGCTTTATAAATTTTATATTGTAATCGCAACCGAGAATGCATTAAAAAAAATCCCACAAACAGTTCAATATATTAACAAAATTGATTCGAATAAAAACTTCACAAATCCCATCTGTTATTTTACTAATGGCGAAGGTAAATCCTTAAACGAAGTTATAATTTTCGAATCAAAAAAACTGTTAAAAGTTAAGACTATTTTTGGTTTTGAAAAAGGAGTTTTTATAAACCCTCTTTCAACAAAAAATATGAAAACAGACCAGCATTACTTCAATGGGTTGTGCAATTCAAGTACGGATGCTTTCAAAAATGCTTTGTTTGAAGAATTCTTTTCGGATATACCTTCAAATTATAATCTAAACAATATTCCGGTTATAGCTGATGTTATTAAAGATCATATTACAAGGGAACAATATAATGAATATGTTAAACTATATACCAACTCAAAAGATTTAATAAAAAAGCATGCTTCTATTTCAAATTGCCCTTGCCAAAATATTAGTATAGATTCTTTACTAAAATCAATTGCTATTAAAAATCCCGGTAATAAAAACAACGAATTTGAAAAACAGATCGTAGGAATTAAATCGAGGATAGGATTTGTATATGGGAAATATTTTGCTAAAATAAAATTTCCCGACCTTCTGAATGAATATAATGTTTGGAATGGTATAACCAACGCTTACTGGTTGATTTATCAATCAGATTATGATTGGAACCGAAGGCGTAAATCTATTGCGGAAGGAGGCTATGTTCCAAAAGGATATCAGGGTCCGGAAGGATTAAAACATAAAACCCCTGATATTAATTATTCTGAAATTGATATTGAGATAGTAAAAGAATCAAAATATTGGCCAACAAACCAACCCGCAAATGATAAACCGGAATTACAAAATGACGTAATGGTAACATGCACAAACTGGGATATGGCTGACAAAGAACCAAAAGGGTTTATTAAAAGTCTAACGGATTTTAAATATCAGGATAGTACTTATACCATTCACAGGTGGGATGATTGGTACCAGGCTTTAACACATAAACATCCCGAAAAAGATGCCGAACTTTTTAAAAGGGATTATTATTGGTATGAAATAAATTGGACTCCAACAAAAATAGAATGGAAAATAGGACCCGAAAAAAACAACATGAGGACAATTTGTGTTATGGATACATCAATAACAGTAATACCGAATAATCAAATGTTAATGATAATGAGCCAGGAGTTTCATTACCAGGAGTGGTGGCCTTTATCTCCTTTTAAACAAAATTTCATCCCTTTCCCTAAAAATGATATTGTTGGTAAATTACTTGAATTTGAGGTTGAATGAAATTTGTATTTGAAATAACAGAAAAACCAGGTTATTTTATTTATTGATGATTTTGGGATTCTTTTTGTGAGGATAGAATTATTTGTTTTTGTGTTTCAGCCCCAATATACTAAAGAAAAAACCGAATAATACCATCTGTATTCCCAATATCATTAACATTTTTTTAAATTAAAATTTAAACACGCTCTTAGTAATTATATATAGATTATACAATTTTGGTTAAGACCCTTTGACTGAAAAGTTCCCCCTCCTCCTTTTCCCATATTTCATCACTTTTCCATGCTTAAACATCTCGAGAGCAATGCATCAATGCTTGTTTTGTAGGCATTACAACCACTATTCGTCACTGTAAAGCCTCTTTCCATTATCAAAATAAAAGATTCCGAAAACTAAAGGCCTGATATCAATACCAAATAGCGGGATTTTCTCTATCAGAAAGCAGGATTTCATGACTGGAAAGCGAGTTTCCGGTATTGGTAAAAAGGTTACCATGAATTACCCCTGCTTGACAGTAGGCGGGATAGGCAGGATAGGCAGACGACTTGCACCAACTCTTTAGACACTTGCACCAACTCTCTAGACACTTACACAAACTCTCTAGACACTTGCACCAACTCTTTAGACACTTACACAAACTCTCTGGACACTTACACAAACTCTCTAGACATTTGCATAAACTCTCTAGACACTTGCATAAACTCTCTAGACACTTACACAAACTCTCTAGACACTTGCACAAACTCTCTAGACACTTACACAAACTCTCTAGACACTTGCACAAACTCTCTAGACACTTACACAAACTCTCTAGACACTTACACAAACTCTCTATAGAGTTGCACCAAGTTGAATAGCAATTGTGTTTTTTTAGTAAAAAAACCGGGGCAGTACATAAAAAAACCTGCCTTTCGGCAGGTTTCAGCTCTCAACTCTCAACTTCAAACTCCCAACTTATTAAAGTATCACTACAAATATCCAGCCGTCCCATACATAAGGGTCGGGAGAAGTAATATTGAACACGGGATGTTTTTTCTTGCTTGCAGCCATTTTGGTGGCTTTTTTTAGTTTCAAAGGTGTAATCACAGGCGATCTGCTGCCATGCCCCACCGGTAATATGCTCGAATGGTTTATAGCCAGTATGGTTCCGCTGGTAAGGTCGGTAACTTCAATAGTGCCTTCCAGCGAAAAACAATCCAGGCAGCTTGTTTTTGCAGGGATTACCCCTTTAGCGCTAACTACAGCACACCTGAAAATATGCCCTTCCATTCCTTTCACCACTTTCTTTGCATGAATTTGCACCCAGCCGGGTCCGGCAGCAGTAACCCCAAAATCGGGCTGAGCGCCTGCTATTTTCTTGGCTATTCTGCCTCCGCAGGTATTTGCCAGTGTGATCCCCGCCGCAACATCACCGGCTTGCTCGGCAGCATCGTTGCAGGCGCCTTTCATAAAACTGATCACCTTATTATACAGTTCAACCGTTGTTTTTTTCTGGCCCTGTACCTGGTTGCTGGTATAGAGCTGAGGTTTAAGTACCGTGCCGTTTACCATGGTTTGAAGCAAATTTGCTGCATTATGCACCATGGTATCGGTAGTTGTACATCCGGCCATAGCTGCAACCCCAGTTGTTTTCAGGCCTAAAGCTTCTTTTATTACCAATTCAGTAGGGTCGCTAACCTTAAGAAGTATAAGGTTGATTTTTGAGAGATTTTTCATTAACGCCATCATGATGAACGTCATTACGAACCTTTCGCCATAGCTGATTGGTTCTGTTTTTAAAATTTGTGTTTTCATTTTTTTAAGTTTTTTAGAATTTGGTTTAACTTCCGTGATTTTTTTTAAAACTACCATAGCGTAGTTCTTTAGTTTTTTTTCGTTTATTTATATACAAAATTATGTGGACATTTTGGACATTTGCAAAATGTCCAAAATACCTGTTATTTTTAACATATTTTTTACAATTTATGCTATTTTGATATAAATAAAATGGTTTTATTTTTTATTAGCCCAAAAAATCTAGTATTCAAGCTTGCACAGGAGTTATTTTTGAGCAGGAGGGTTACCGTAACCAGAAATACCTTTAATTCAACGGTTGTGTTTGCATTACACAGGCTATGCAATACTATTATTTAATTCCATTAATAAATGATTGTTTTATATCATTCAGTAATTGAATAATTAAAAGGTTCTGCTTGTATATATCGTTTAAGGTGGCGTTGTGAGCGGGTTGTTCGCCTGTAGCTTCCTCTTGTTCAAGCAACGCAATATGGCAGGGAAAGTGTGTTTTAATAAATTGGTTCCATTCAAGTTCTCCATCTGTTGCGTAAAGGGCAAAAAGGTTGCGCAGGTCACGGGTGGCGCCATGTGGAGTTTTTTTATTCAAAGCCCTTTTTACAGTGCATTCTGAAAGTCCGTCGTGGAACTTTGAATCCAGGTCGGGAAAAGGCTCTGCATTCTCTTCTACAAAACGATTAATATCTTTTGTGAAATCGTGAATATAAGCGCTGCACCCTGTTCTTCTGCTTCGTATTCCTTTTCTGTTGAAAGCGCGCAGTATAAACTTAAGTATATCATTGGGCAATATTACAGATGTTGCGCAGGGCATGGCTTTTATTCCTTATTTATATCATTCTTATATTATATCAGTACGGATATTTATTTTTATTTTAAAAACGTGAAAAAAAGATGAATATTGTGTGTTTAACAAAATTTAATTCATACTTACAGATAAGCAGCAATTTATTATTGAATCAAAAAATATAAATAACTTAGCCATCCTTTTTATAACATAATAATATGTCTTCATTCAAAAAACTATCAATTATAATTCCTGTATATAACGAAGGACGGACGGTTTATCAGATTCTTGACCTTGTACTAAAAGTAGAATTAATTAATGGAATTACTAAGGAATTGATTATCGTTAACGATTGTTCAAAAGATAACACTAAAGATGTTATAGAAAAATATATTGCCGAACACCGGGATGCTGATATTAAACTTTTTTCACATGAAGTAAATAAAGGCAAAGGCGCGGCTATTCATACAGGGATTAATGCTTCCACAGGTGATTGTATTATTATCCAGGATGCCGACCTTGAATATGACCCCGATGAATACAATATTTTAATCAAACCTGTTCTTGACGGATTTGCTGATGTTGTTTTTGGTTCGAGGTTCATGGGCGGAAACCCACACAGGGTATTGTTTTTCTGGCACACCATCGGGAACCGCATGCTCACATTGCTCTCCAACCTGTTTACCAACTTGAATCTAACTGATATGGAAACCTGCTACAAACTTTTTAAAGCAGAGTTTTTAAAGAAGATTTATTTTAAAGAAAATCGTTTTGGATTTGAACCTGAAGTAACAGCTAAAATATCAAGATTTCCTAAAATCAGAATTTACGAAGTTGGTATTTCCTATTATGGGCGTACATATGAAGAAGGAAAAAAAATAAGCTGGAAAGACGGTTTCCGTGCTATATGGTGCATACTTAAGTATAATATTTTTTCAAGGAAATATTTATTATAAAAATATATCTTCCAATACTGCATGAGACCGAACAATGCTGAAGCCATTCAGGTGAATGCGATAATAATCTATTAATTTATTTATTAGTTCTTTTTTAATACCGGCTATGATATGATAATTGTCGCGATCAGTATTTGAAATTGCAATAATTTCATGCAGGTACTTGCTTAATTCTTTTTCTATATAATAAGAATGTTCAGGTAAATGTTCCTGGAATTTACCATTGTAAAGGTTAAAGATGCTGCGATTTTCACCATAATTGTCCTGCGGGTAAAACCCCAGGAATTTTGTCAGATCGATCAGAAAATAAAGATGGAATTCGGAAATTCTCCTTTCTTTCTTATCAAGAAATTGTATAGTGTTAAATAAAAAATCGAATAAAGCTTTATTTTGTTCTTCTTCGCGTATTGATTTATTAAGTATTTCGGTAATAAAAATAGCGATTGAGCTTTTCCTGATATCGGACGATATTCCGCTAAACTGAATACAGTGGGTAATTTCTTTAATTGTATGCAGTTTGGACTTTTTTTTATGCTCGGTAACAAATTCCAATAAAGTTAAAGGCTGAAAAACACCTACTTTTATTTTCGATTTCTTGCTTCTCGACGACCTGATTATAAATGATTGCAGCCCGAAATTTTCTGTATAAATTTTTACAATGATACTGCTTTCAGCGTATTTAAAATAATTAAGAACAATCCCTCTTGTTTTCGAGAGCATGTTAATTAACAAATAGGATTTTTGCCACTAATCTTTTTGAACCATCGGAACTGGCGCAAAAAACCAGGTAAACTCCTGTTTGCGCTCTGGCTCCTGCGAAATTCCTGCCATTCCAGATCGCCTGTCCGCCTTCAGCAATTGTACTGTAAACCAAAGTTCCTGAAATATCGGTTATTTTAATATCCGAATTTTTTGCTAATCCTTTAATTGCAATAGAACCGCTATATCCTGAAGGGACAGGATTTGGGTAAACTGTTACAGTATCTGAAAACGTAGGGCCTCCCTGCGTTGCAGTTCCTTTATATGATTCTATTCCCTGGTCAGTACCAAAAAACACTTCCCCTGTTGATTGGTCTATGGCAATGCTATTTATAGTGTTTGAGAACAAGGGACTATTATCTGTATTAAAGTTTAACAATTGTTCAGTGCCATCGGCTGACATCAGGTATACGCCGGAATTTTGCGTTCCTATCCACTTCCTGTTTGCACCATCAACAGCAATAGCTGAAATAATTTCTGAAGCAAGTAAAGGCTGAATAAACCCCCCTTCATTAACCAGTATTTGTTGTGAATCAAAATTACTTCCGGTGAAAACATTTCCCGGATTATAGAAAACAGAAATACCTGCATCCGTACCTACCCATATTTCACCACCCTGATCTACGGCAATACTATAAATATTATTGCTTGCCAAAGCACCTTTTCCGGTGGCATTTGAAAGGGTTGTTATTTTATCGTCGCTGGTATTATCAATAGTTCCATTATCATTAAAAACAAGTAATCCATAACCCCTGGGAAGAACCATCCATATTTGATTGCTCTGATCAATCACAATATCGGCTTCAGCATTACTGGCTGAAATATTTCCACTGAGGTCAAAGGCTTTCCATGTACCATCAGTTTTTCTGACATTCAGCGCTGTATTTACTCCCGAATTTGAAACCCACATATTTCCATCTGCATCAAAGCAAATTCCTCCTATCCGCAACCTATAATTAGTACCAGAACCTGTTCCTAAGAGCGTACTATTAGATGAATTGTATACGTTTGTACAAATTTGATTGTTAAATTCCATTAAACCATGGCTCCATGTTCCGGCAAAAGCATCAGATGGATTAGAGGGATTCACACAAACCCGGACAACATCATATATTGTATCAGTTTTTATAATTGGGAGGGTTGATAAATTATATGTTGACCATTCTTCATTTATGAAAGAAAAAAGCCCGTCGCCGTTATATGCATCATCCCAATTACTGGTAAGTCCTCCCGGCGCAACCCAAAGTTTACCTCCTGCAACAGACATATCTACTACATTTGTAGTAGATGGTCCATTAGGTTGAAACGAAGTCGAATAAGATGCCCACCAGCTCTTAACAAGACCAGAATATTGATCGGCAATCCATGACACATTATTCTGATCAATATAAACGTCATTCGAAAATATATTTCCGGTAGTATATGCATAAATTTTATATAAACGGGTCAATGAAGTGTCAAAAACAACGATATCATAACTTTCAACAATGGCAAGCTGGTTATTAAACACATGAAGTGCATGCCTAATTGATGTAGAGTCTGGATCAGACATATGAAAATAATTCCAGTGGCCATTGCTTTTTATATATAATGTATCTCCATCATAAACGCCTGTTGCCAGATTTGTAAATAATTTATTATTAAAAAATACGATATGATTAAATTCTGAATTTGGATGAGGAATGATTGTATCTTGTTCCCAGTATTGATAATTGGAAAGATCGGGGCTGGAAAGCGCAGCAGAGAATATGCCTGTTTTGGTAGCAGCATATAAGTTCGTTCCGTCTGTGGTAAGATCAAAAACGTCAATTTGTGAACCATTTGGCCCGATGTAATATGTATCGTCTATTTCCTGGTTTTGCAAATCAAGAACTATTATCCCAAAACCACATGAAAGATAGGCGGTGTTTCCAATAAATAAAATATTATTTATGCTTTTATTACCGGGGAAAGTACTGTTTTTGATATCTGATATATTTGTCGTTGAATTGCTCCCGACCAGATCAATATTTCCATTACTGTAACATACAACAAGAACATTTAAGTTTTTGTGAAATTTTATACAGCTAACACCGATATCAGAAAGTTTATTCACTTTTGTTATGCGATCAATACTGTTGTCGGTTGTGTTGTATGAAAATACGGCGTGCTGAGTGGCACAATAAACAATGTTATTCCCTTCTGTCACGGAAATACAATTATTATAAGGTAAATGGTCTCTCCAATCGCCAATTGCGACTCCTTGTGAAAAAACAGAACAAGAATAAAAAATAGTATAAAAAATAATAAAATTTTTAACAGATAGTTTCATAAGAACCTTTCTCATTGCAATATTACGAATACTTTATAAAAACATAAACTATTTATTGTTGTTTTTATTGTATCAGATAAAATTTTTAGTTCTGAAAAATGAATTGGGTTTTAGTAAAATATTCTCTTGTTATGGTTCCTTTGTTATTTTTTAAAAGTGATTTTACCAGGTTTATTCAAATCAAATCTTTTTATAATTATTGTTTGAAACATCTCAAAGCCTTAAATTTTAAAAACATTAATTATACACTGCCACCATACTTGATAAACAAAATAGAGAAATAATGGTTTTTGCTAAATCGTTTAGGCAAAAATACTTAAAAACATATTGGTAATTTCACGTATGTTTATATATAAAAATTATTCGCTTTTGTACGATTCTTTTTGAGGTTTATATAAAAAAGCAATTTTATTGCTTTGGGTAGAATTATTAATAAATAAACAAAATTTGACATCACATTGTGGATTTTGTAACTTTAATGCAGAAATTAAAACCTCATACATATGAAAAAACGATTACTATTATTAATTGCAACAGGAGTTGTATTGTTTGCAAATAGCAAAATACATGCCCAAAATTTCGTTCAGGTTACAAGAACGAATCAAGAACAAACAATTAATCTTTCCACAAATCAGGTATTAGAAGTGCAATTGCCCAAAAGGCCATCAAACGGATATACATGGGTTGAGGCAGCTGCTTCTTCTGATAAAGTTCAGAAAACAATTGCACAGATAGGAGATGGGGAATTTATACATAATCCCAATGAACTAAAATCTCCTAAAGGCAGACCATTAGTTGGTCAGGCCGGAACTGAAATAATAAGGTATGTCGGCGCTTCGCAAGGGACTACAGTATTGACATTAGAATTAAGACGCCCATGGGTGAAGAATGGCGAGGTTATTGACAGTTATACTATCACCGTAGTATCAGCCGGAAAATATACGGGTACGTACACTCCTCCTGTTAAAGCAGTAACTAAATACAATAGACCTGTAACTTCTTCAACAGCGACTGGACTTCCTTCCAGATGGGACTGGCGTTCACAATGCACATCTGTGACAAATCAAGGGAGTTGCGGTGATTGCTGGGCTTTTGCCAGTGTAGGAACTCTTGAATGTAATATTTTAATACACGATGGCGTTACTAAGGATATATCAGAAGAATATCTGACGGATTGTGATAATGCCTATAATGGTTGTGGTGGTGGGGCATGTGCACACGATTATTGGTTATCACCCAAAGGCGCTGTTTATGAGTCTGAAGATCCATGGAATTCAGGAGGCAGTTCATGCGGAACTTATGCATATCATGAAACAATTGACAGCTATGCTGATATTGGAGGAGAAGATGGTAACGGCATACCTACTATTGATAGCATGAAATATCACATATATTATCATGGCCCCATTTGGGTAGCTGTTGCTGCAGATAATGCATGGTACAATTATACAAATTCAAGTGGAATATGGGCTGAAAGCAGCACAAGTACAGATCACGCAATTTGCCTTGTTGGATGGTGTGATACTACGGTTTCTGATGGTAGCGGAGGTTACTGGATTTTAAGAAATTCCTGGGATGTAACTTGGGGTTATGCCGGATACATGTATATAACATATGGCAGCGACGCTGTTGGTACTGATGCAGACTATATTGTATATAAAGGTGGTGCACCTCATAATGCACCTCCTGTAGCTAATTTTACAGCTTCATCTACATCAAGTTGCACACCCACCATACAATTTTATGATAAATCTACTAATACACCTAATGCATGGTCATGGACATTTGGCGATGGAGGAACTTCAACTTTGCAAAACCCCTCACATACTTATACTGCAAACGGATCATATAACATTTCACTTACTGCAACAAATGGGTATGGAGACAATACCTACACTCAAACTGGTTATATTACCATTAATATGCCTGAATCACCCACTGTTACTGGCGGATCCGCTTATTCCGGCGGAAGCGTTACCTTAACTGCATCAGGTTCTGGTACGTTAAACTGGTATAATGCTGCAACAGGCGGAAGTATTGTAAATACCGGGACAAGTTATACTATTAATCCTCTTATGACAACTGAAATATTTTATGTTGAAAGCGATTTCCCCCAACCTCCTCAGTCTGTAGGAATGTCAGCTAAAACATCAAATGCAACTGCAACTTGTGCAGGAAGACAAGGAATAACATTTGATACATATAACAGTGTTACTATTGATTCGGTTACTATATATGCCAGTGCTTCGAGTACCAATACTATTTTCTTAGAAACAAATTCTGGGACAGGACTTGATTCATTGACAACTACTACAAGTGGCACTCAGATACTCGCTCTTAACTGGACTGTTCCTGTCGGAACAGGATATATTCTTGGAGTAGCAGCAGTGAGTGGTGGTAATAACCTTTACAGAGAAACATCAGGCGCTTCATTCCCATACAGTGTTTCAGGTGTTATATCCCTAACAGGAACCACTTACGATACTCAGCATTATTATTATTTTTACAACTGGAAAGTTTCAGGTGGTGTATGTGAAAGCCCGAGAATTCCTGTTACTGCAACTGTTTTAGTGGGTATAAACGAATATTCTGAAGGTAATTTCGATGTATTTCCTAACCCGAATACAGGTTCATTCGATATAAAATTAAATGACCAGAATATTCAGAATGCAACGGTAAGCATTGCCAATATGCTTGGCCAGACATTATTAGAAAAGAATATTATAAATACTAATGCTCCTATCCATATAGATGCTGCAAATTTATCACAGGGAATGTATTACGTAAGGATACAAACTGAAAAATCAACATACAAAAGAAAAGTTCTTATTACGAATTAATTAGAAAGGTTAGTTTTTAATAGGAAAGCCACTACAAGTAGTGGCTTTCTTTTTTTATCTGAGTTTGATAAAAAATATAGCGGAATTTATATTACCGAAACTTAAATAGGTGAAATTTAGAGTGTGCTGACGCAAGTTTGTAGTGTGCTGACAGAAATTTAGAGAACACTCTGAAAGATATAGAATATACTTTGAGAGATTTAGAGTGTATACCCCCTCGTATATTAAATAAAATAATATTTAATGACAAATTATTTCCTTATAAATTATTTTATTTTTTTTTGTGGCAAATTACCTATTAAAAAAATATATTTACAACCTGTTTTAATAGAATTAAATGATTTAAATAATTATAAAATCATTTTATTAATTATAAAGGTTTTTAAAATATTATGTTATGCGAATAACACGGATAAAAAAAGAAGTAAAAAGAGAAGAAGACAAAAAAGTGGATTTGTCCCTAATGGACAGTTTTATTGAAAAATATAAAAATGTCAGGGGAAATATGATCCCTCTTCTTCAGCACACACAGGAGCTTTATGGATTCATACCGCGTGATGCTTTCCTGAAGCTGGAAAAAGAAACAAATTTAAAACTCAGCGACATGTACGGTGTTGCAAGTTTTTATGCTCAGTTTCGCCTGAAGCCTGTGGGCAAAAATATTATTAAAGTTTGTCATGGAACAGCTTGTCATGTTCAAAATGCCACTGCCATAACCGAAGCCTTGGAAGAAGAACTCAAGGTGAAAGATAGCGAGACAACGACAGACGGTGTTTTTACCCTCGAATCAGTTGCCTGCCTGGGTTGTTGTTCACTTGCACCGGTAATGATGATAGGAGATAATACCTATGGTAAGCTTACTGGAAAAATGGCAAAAGATGTTATCAGGAGTATCAGGGAAAAAGAAGTGGGCACTCCCTGTAAAAATTAATTTAAGATTATAGAATAAATTTCATAGAAATGAAAAAGACAAAAGTAATTGTAGGACTTGGCAGTTGCGGACTTGCAGCAGGCGCAGCTAAAGTCTATGATAGGATTAATACCATTAAAAAAGAAAGCAAACTTGATTTTGAACTTAAAAAAACAAGTTGTATAGGAATGTGTTTTCGCGAACCTCTTGTAGAGGTTATCGATGAAAAAGGCTCTTATATTTATGGAGATGTTGATGAAGCAAGGGCTGCCGAAATCCTTGAAAAGCATATTCAGAAATCTTTACCTATAACAGAATATGTTGTCAAGACTGATCTGTTTGAAACAAAAGACAAGGGATTCTTTGAAGGACAGGTAAAAATCGCATTAAGAAATTGCGGGTATATGGATCCCGAATCCATTGAAGAATACGAAGCCCGTGATGGATATAAAGCTATAAAATCAATCGCTACTAAAAAGATCACTCCTGTTGATGTGATACAAACTGTTCTCGATTCCGGTCTTCGCGGACGCGGTGGCGGCGGTTTCCCTACGGGATTAAAATGGAGATTTGCAAATAACAATAAAGCAAAAACGAAATATATTATCTGCAATGCCGATGAAGGTGATCCCGGTGCTTTTATGGACCGTTCGGTGCTTGAAGGCGACCCCCATTCGGTGCTTGAAGGAATGATCATTGGCGCTTACGCCATTGAAGCTTCTGACGGATGGATATATTGCCGTGCAGAATATCCACTTGCCATTAAGCGTTTGAACATTGCCATTGAACAAGCTAGGAAGAACGGATATTTAGGAAAAAATGTATTCGGCATAGAAGGATTTAATTTTGATATACATATTAAAGAAGGCGCAGGCGCATTTGTTTGCGGTGAAGAAACCGCTTTGATGGCTTCTATTGAAGGCGAAAGAGGCATGCCGCGCAAACGCCCTCCTTTCCCTGCAGAATCAGGCTTATGGAAAAGCCCAACCAACATTAATAACGTAGAGACTTTTGCCAATATCCCTTGGATCATAAGTAATGGAGCTGCTGCCTATGCGAAATATGGCACTGCAAAAAGTAAAGGCACAAAAGTATTCGCTCTTACAGGTAAAATTAAAAATGGTGGACTTGTTGAAGTTCCTATGGGAATCACCATAAGAGATATTGTTTTTAAACTTGGTGGAGGAATTCAAAACGATAAGAAATTCAAAGCAGTTCAGCTTGGTGGTCCTTCCGGAGGCTGTATTCCCGAATACCTTGGTGATACTATTGTTGATTATGATTCTGTTAACTCTACCGGAGCTATAATGGGTTCCGGTGGAATGGTCGTAATGGACGAGACTACCTGCATGGTTGATATGGCTAGGTTCTTCCTGGATTTTACAAAAAAGGAATCTTGCGGAAAATGTACATTTTGTCGCATAGGGACACAGCGCATGCTTGAAATACTTACCCGAATTACTCATGGAAAAGGCAAAGCAGGAGATATCGAAACCCTAATAGAACTTTGCAACCAGATTAAAGATAGTACATTGTGCGGATTAGGGCAAACAGCCCCAAACCCTGTACTTACTACGATCAAGTATTTCAGGGATGAATACGAGGCTCATATTCGCGATAAAAAATGTCCTGCAAAAAATTGTAAGCCTTTACTCACCTATGAAATTATTACTGATAAATGTACGGGGTGTTTGGTATGTAAAAAAGTTTGTGCTGTCAATGCAATTTCAGGAGAAAGGAAGATGCCGCATGTGATTGACCAGAGTTTGTGCACAAAATGCGGCTCTTGTTATTCCAAGTGTAAGTTTGAAGCAATAACCGTTAATTAATTTAAAAAAGGTTTTTTGGTAAAATTAAAATTTATTAGAACTGTTTGAATTATGAATGAAATAAATGTAATATTAAATGGGAAAATTGTAAAGGGTAATAAAAGCGAGTCCATTCTTTCACTTGCACAAAGGAATGGTTATGAAATTCCGACCCTTTGTAATGATGATCGATTAGAACCCTATTCATCCTGTTATGTCTGTGTAGTCGAAATTGAAGGGTTACGGGCTTTGCAGCCGGCATGCTCAACAAAGATTGCCGAAGGTATGAAAATAGATACTATTAGCGGTAGAATTTATAGGGCAAGGAAAACCGCACTCGACCTGTTATTAAGTAATCATTATGCTGATTGCCTGGGTCCTTGTAAACAAACATGTCCGGCGGGAGTGGATGTACAGGGATACATATCATTTATTGATAAAGGAATGTATCACGAAGCTGTTGCTCTTATTAAAGAAACCAATCCTCTGCCTGCTATTTGCGGCCGTGTGTGTGTGCGTCCTTGCGAAGTAGCATGCCGCCGCAACCTTCTCGGAGAAGGAACAGGCGTTGGAATAGATTACCTGAAACGCTTTGCTGCCGATTATGATTTGGGTTCACCCGATAAATATCGTTCCGAGATTAAAGCAGAAACAGGTAAAAAAGTTGCTATTATAGGAGCAGGCCCCGGTGGATTATCGGCCGCTTTCTTTTTAAGAAAAGAAGGTCATACCATCGATATTTATGAAGCAAGTCCAAATCCCGGTGGATGGCTGCGTTATGGGATCCCTGAATACCGTTTGCCTAATAATGTTCTGGATAATGAAGTAAAAAATATCACCGATATGGGTGTGAAAATATTTTACAACCAAAAGTTGGGAGATAACCTTTCATACAAAGCTTTGAAATTTAAACACGATGCAATTATACTTGCTATTGGATCGCAAATCGGTACGTCTATTGGTTGCGAAGGTGACGATGCAGAAAATGTTTTATCGGGTGTTGATTTTCTTAAAGCTATGGAATTGTCAGGAAAGCGATATGATTTTAAAGGAAAAACTATTGCAGTGATAGGTGGTGGTAATACAGCTATGGATTGCTGTCGTTCATCAAAACGTTGTGGTGCGGAAAAAGTTTATATCATTTACAGACGTACCGAAAAGGAAATGCCTGCAAATCCTATTGAAATTCATGAATCGAAACTGGAAGGAGTAGAATATATGTTTCTTACTGCTCCTGTGAGGGTTAATAAAGATTCAGAAGGAAAAATAAAGTCGATGACCTGCTTGAAAATGGAACTTGGGGAAGCCGATTCTTCCGGAAGAAGAAGACCTATAATTGTTCCAAATTCCGAATTTGATATTCCGCTTGATTATGCTATTGCTGCTATTGGTCAGAAAACCACAATAAATTTCATTAATGAAGTAAACAGCAATACTGATATCGGCGAAATGAAAGCTAATAAATGGGGTGATATTGATGCTGATCCGCAAACTTTGCAAACTGGTGTGAAAAGAATTTTTGCATGTGGCGATAGTGTTTCCGGACCGGCTACACTCATTCAGGCCGTGGCGCAGGGAAAGATTGCTGCACGCAGTTGTAACCAATTCCTGCTGGATCAGCCATTAGTTCCTGAAATGAAAGAATTTCTCAGTAAGCGAGATAATTTTAAATTGCAGGTTACAGAAGAATACATTGGAAAATTCCTGAAACAAATGCGCGAAGAAATGCCGGTTCTTGAAGCTAACCATCGCATGAATTATAAAGAGGTTGAATTGGGTTACGACAGCGAAGAAATTGCCATTAAAGAATCGCAACGTTGTCTAGAATGCGGCTGTCAGGTTTATTATGAATGTGATCTGAAAAGGTATGCAACAGAATACGAGGCAGAACAGGAACGTTTTAAAGGAGAATTTAAGCAACAAAATGTTGATTTCAGACATCCTTATGTTGAAATTGATAATAATAAATGTATTCTTTGTTCAAGATGCATCAGAATCTGTCGCGAGGTTGTAGGAGCAAACGCCCTAGGCCTCGTCAATCGCGGATTTGAAACTTATGTTGCACCGAGCATGGGTGATGCATTGCAAGATACTCATTGTGAATCGTGCGGACTATGTATTTCTGCTTGTCCAACCGGAGCTATTACAGAAAATGTAATTTTCAAACCAGGGCCTGTAAAATACGACAACATAGTAACTATATGCAATTATTGTTCGGTTGGTTGCGAAATATCGATCAAGCACAAAAATAATTTTGTGATGAAAGTGCAGGGTAATAAGGGTAAAGTTAATACAGATGGTAATATCTGCAGGTTTCCTAAATTCGGATACGCCTATTTAAATGACAAAAATCGTATAGTCAGACCTTTATTAAAAGTCGGTGATGGTTTTGAAGAAATAACTTTTGAAGAAGCATTCAATATCATTGCTTATAAAATTAAAAGCGTAAAACCTGATGACAATGCTTTTTTTGCTGGAGCGAGACTTTCTAATGAAGAGCTTTATCTTATCCAAAAACTTGCAAGAGCAGGTACGAAGACAAATAATGTTGCCAGTTTCCATTATCTTGGCAGAGGCGAAGGATATTATGGGAATTCAGCAGCAAATACGCCTTTTGATCAAATTAAAGGAGCCTCACATATTTACCTTATTGGTTCAGAAATAAATGCTGATAATGCCGTACCGGGATTTATTGTTAACAATACGCAGTTTTTGAAAGACGTACCAATTACTCTTGTTTCTACGCATGAAAACAGCAGTATGCAACACAAAGCTAACGAAATGATTCTTGTTAATTCTTATTATTATTTTATTAAAGCAGTAACATACCATATTTTATCAAAAGGATTACAAAATCAAATGTTCATTGGTGATAATTGTTCTGGGTTTGAATACTACAAAACAACATTGCTTAGAGAGAAATTTGATGACCTTGTTAAACGAGCAGGAATATGTGATAACGAAACAGTAATAAAATTTGCCGAGCAATATAACGGGGAATTAAATGCAATAATTATTTTTTCTGAAAAAGAAGTATCATCAAACGCATCCATCGAATTATTCAATTTGGCAATGATTACAGGAAAGCTAAGGAAAACATCGAATGGTTTGATATCGCTGAAAGAAAAAAATAATTCACAGGGTCTGTTCGACATGGGAGTCGATCCGCGTTTCGGAGTAGGCGGAATTCCTCTAACTGAACCCGTAATAGTTGATAAAATGACTGATAAATGGGGCTCGAAAAACCTTCACGAATTGATCAGTTATAACCTTGAGAATTTTCTGGAAGCCGGTAAAATAAAAAATTTAATGGTGTTCGCTGAAGATCCGCTGGGGTGTGCATTAGATTTTAAAAAGGTCCAAAGATGGTTTAATAAAATAGAATTTCTACTTGTACAAGATTATTTTATGACCGATACTGCTAAGGAGGCAAATATAATATTGCCGGCATCACTCCCTTTTGAATCGGGTGGTACATATACAAATACACAAAGAATAATTCAAAAATTTGAAAAAATAATGACTCCAAAAATTGAATTAAATTCATGCGAACAATTAATTCACCTTTTGGAAAAATTCAATCAAAAAGGTTTGTCCGATGTAATTGATGTTATGATGGAGGCTATTACCATGCTGCCACAAATTCCCGATGAATATACTTATACCTTTAAAGTGACTGAAAATGATGACCAAAACCGATTGTTTGATTTCGGATGTGATAATATCGTAAAATATTTTGATGAAGGGTTCAGGAAATCATTTAAAAATTAGACAAATTTCGATTTTCTTTATTATCATGAATCAGATAAATAAATGTAATATATAGTTAAAATAATTTATGGTTTCATATAAAAATGTAACTTTGTTTAATAAAATTTAATCGTATGAATAATTATAATTTTATATCGCTCAGTGTGAAATGTCCTGTATGCAGTAAATCGCTCATGGACCATGAAACTAAAGTCGATAATGAATCAAGTATCAAATTGTTTATTGAGGCTGCAGGGAAAAAAGGCACAATTAATCTGAGTTCGATTTATGGTAGTTTTAATTACACTTGTGATGCAGAGCCCGAGAATGGAATTATAGCTGTTTTTTCTTGTCCATTTTGCCAATCGGAAATTACTTCAGACGATCATTGTCCTACCTGCCAGGCTCCTATATCTTCATTAATTCTTGACATTGGAGGAAAAATAAATTTTTGTTCACGCAAGGGATGTAAGGATCATAGCATAGGTTTTGAAGATCTTTCAAACGCTTTGACAAAATTATATCAGGAATTTGGATTCAGGGGAAAGCAGGCAACTGACGATATGCATGTTGCTAAAGAAAAGAAAAAAGTCAAAACCCCGGAAGAAGAACATAAAGAAATTATTGAAACCGGATCATTCCTGCAATCATATTGCCCTCATTGTAAAAGATCATTGATAGAAGGCGATATGCTTAAAATAAAAATTGTAAGAAAAGAAGGTGAAACCGGCTACATGCTTTTAAGTCCGTATCTTAATGTATTTTCTTCAAAATCAACAGTTTTCCTGCCTGAAGATGAAAGCGTAGGCGATATCAGATGTTTTCATTGCGATAAAAGTCTTATGGTTACCAATGGGTCTTGCGAACGTTGCGGAGCTCATATTGCAAAAATACAGGTGAGTGCGCGAACCAAGATGATAGATTTTTTTATATGTGAAAAAAAGGGTTGTACCTGGCATGGACTGAGTAAAAATGATCTTGATGAAATTCGTCTTGAAGATAGCATGGAATGGTAATAAAAAAAATTATTAACTTGTAATATCTTCTTTATATGTTTCAGATAATAAGAAAACAGGAAATGGCTCAGGGCACGGTAATCCGCTTTGATATTGATGCCCCGAAAATTGCAAAAAAAATTAAACCGGGTCAATTTGTTATTTTAAGAGTAAACGAAACAGGGGAAAGAATTCCTTTAACCGTAGCTGATAAAGATGAATTTTCCGGCTCAATCACTGTAATTTTTCAGGTGGTTGGCAAAACTACTGCACTGATGCGTTCACTGAGGGAGGGAGATACTATAAGAGATGTTGTAGGCCCCCTTGGAAAACCTGCACATATTGATAAAGTTGGAACAGTGATAATGGTGGGCGGAGGAACCGGCGTTGCCATATTGTATCACATAACCAAGGCCTTTAAAGAAGCAGGGAATTATGTAATTGGTATTATTGGCGCAAGAGATAAAGGTCTGTTAATCCTTGATAATGAAATGAAAGCGGTTTGTGATGAACTGGTTATTACAACCGATGACGGAAGCTTCGGGCAAAGAGGATTTGTTTCACAGCCCTTGGAAAAATATCTTGGCGAAAGATTTGATATAAAGATGGTTTATGCCATAGGCCCGATTATTATGATGAAGAATATTTGTAAGCTGACTAAAAAATTCAATGTGCCTACTATGGTCAGTTTAAATCCCGTGATGATTGATGGTACGGGTATGTGTGGCGGCTGTAGAGTGAAAATTGGTGATAAAATGCAATTCTGTTGTGTTGACGGTCCCGATTTCGACGGTCATACTGTTGACTTTGACGAGCTGGAAAAAAGAAATTCTTTATATCTGAAAGACGAAAAAACGTCCCTGCTCTTCTCTATTAAATAATAAAAACATAAAACAATGTTAGAACAAGATGTAAAATATTTAAAATTTAAAACGTATTTAAATACTTACTGTCCTCATTGTCATCAAAGTTTTAATGTTGAGAAAAAAGACGTTAAGGAAGTAGTTTTTAAAGCTGTTTTTAAAGGACAGGATATGGATTTAAAATTAAGTCCCTATCTTGACGTTTTTGATTCCGAATCTTCTCTCGAAGTTACAACAGGTGAAGTACTCGATGACCTGATTTGTCCTTTTTGCAAAAAAAGCCTGATAAGCCCGGATATTAACTGTGGTGAATGTGGTTCTCATGTGGGGCATGTTATCATTTCTGCTTTAGCAAAGTTAGTGCCTTTTTATATTTGCCTGAAAAAAGGATGCGAATGGCATGGATTGAATAAGGCCGATGAAAGAAAATTAAAATTAAAAATTCCCCGTCAGGAAATGCCAGAGCAGGATCAGACATTAAGAATTCATAATCACCAAGAAGTTCCGTATGGCTTTACCACCGAATTGGCATCACTCGAAGCGGGTCGTTGTTTGCAATGCAAAAACCCTAAATGCGTTGAAGGTTGTCCTGTTAATGTTGACATAACAGGTTTCATTAAATTAATGCGAGAAGATAATTTTGACGGCGCTGCAAAAAAAATAAAAGAACGTAATGTTTTTCCTGCAATATGCGGAAGGGTTTGCCCCCAGGAAAGCCAGTGCGAGAAAACCTGCATACTCGGTTTTAAAGACAGACCTGTTGCCATTGGGCGGCTTGAGCGCTTTGTTGCCGACTTTGAACGTAATATGGATTTGGTGAAAATTCCGGTAATTACAAATAAAACGAATAAACGAATTGCTGTGGTTGGTTCTGGCCCGGGAAGCCTTACTGTTGCTGCCGATATGGCATTGTTAGGGTATTCTGTTACAGTTTTTGAAGCCTTGCATGAACTAGGCGGTGTACTTACTTATGGAATTCCTGAGTTCCGTTTACCTAAATCAATCGTGCAGTTTGAGATCAACTACTTAAAAGAAATAGGTGTCAGGTTTGAAATAAATCATATTATTGGAACCATCCTTACCATTGATGAGTTGCTTGAGCATTTTGATGCGGTATTTATTGGCGTGGGTGCTGGCTTGCCCACTTTTATGGGAATTGAAGGGGAAAGCCTCGGATATGTATTTTCCTCGAACGAATATCTTACCCGTATGAACCTGATGAAAGCATATAAATTCCCCGAATATGATACTCCGATGCCACGGGGAAATAAAGTAGTGGTCATTGGTGGGGGGAATGTGGCAATGGATAGCGCCCGAACTGCAATCCGAACAGGTTCAACAGAAGTAACTATTATTTACAGACGCTCGCGACAGGAACTTCCTGCCCGTATTGAAGAAGTTCATCATGCAGGAGAGGAGGGAGTTAAGTTCAGGCTCCTTTCAAACCCGGTAAAATATATTGGAACCGATAGTAACATGGTAAAAGCTGTGGAATGTATAAGGATGGAACTAGGCGAGCCTGACGATTCGGGAAGAAGAAGACCTGTTCCTGTTAAAGATTCAAATTTTATCGTTGAATGCGATGTTGCGGTTGTAGCTATTGGCACCGGACCTAATCCGATTATTTTTAATACAACACCTAACCTTAAAAGAAATAAATGGGGGTATATTGAAGTAAATCCCGAAACAAACGAAACTTCAATTCCTAATGTTTATGCAGGAGGTGATATTGTTACTGGTTCAGCTACCGTAATACTGGCAATGGGTGCCGGCCGTATTGCTTCCAATGCCATGCATAAAAAATTATCAGGGAAATAATTATATAACAATTATCATATGAAAGAATTTACAAATATTAATGACATTCTGGATTTTGCAATAAATGCAGAACAAGAAGCGGTTGATTTTTATAATGGTCTTGCCGACAAATTAACAAACGAAGCTATGCGCAAAGTTTTTATACAATTTGCAGGGGAAGAAATGGGACATAAAGCTAAGTTGCTTGACATAAAAGAAAAAGGTATGTTTGAAGTAAGTGCCGGAAAAATCATGGACCTAAAAATTGCTGATTACATTGTGAAATCACATGTTTATACCAATATGACTTATCAGGACGCTCTTACCCTGGCCATGAACAAAGAAAAAGCATCTTTTAAACTTTACCTGGGTTTATCGGAAAGGGCACCAAATGACAATCTAAAAAACCTGTTTCTTATGCTGGCACAGGAAGAATCCAAACACAAACTCCGGTTTGAAATTGAATACGATGATTTCGTTCTAAAAGAAAATTAACAATTCATCTTTCTTTTTCATAAAGCGAAAACCAAATATTGGTTTTCGCTTTTTTATTAATAGAGAGTAAATAGATATTGCTATAATTGATTTAACAAAAATTTAATAAAACCTATTTCGGATTTGTAACTTTTTATGTTAGTTTTGCCAATTATTACTACTAAATATAAAGTTAAATTAATAATAACTAAACAATCAATTATGAAGAGTAAATTTTTAGTTTTAATTGCAGTGTTGGGAATATGCGGATTAACCGCAAGATCTCAAACACTGTCACCTACGGTAATTTCTTCTTCGGGAGGATTTTACAACAATAGCAGCGGTATGCTATCGACTACGGTGGCCGAGATGACCATGGTACAAACATTCCAATCGGGCAGTAATTTCCTTACACAAGGTTTCCAGCAGCCGGAAGATTACACAGTCGGCATTGTTGAAACACCTGTTGTATCAGGAGACATCCTGATCTATCCAAATCCCACGGTAACGATAATACCGAAACAAGCATCAGGTTATTCAACCTGGCAGGACAGGTAGTGCTGGTAAAACAAGTAACGCAGTCAGCCGGATTAAACACGATTAATTTCGACATCAGCGCTTTTAGCCAGGGAATGTACATACTGGAACTCGCAACTACCAATTCAAAGGGAGAAAAGAATTCAAATTATCACAAAATAAATTTAGTATATTAATTATTAACCAAAATTTTAAACAAACATGAAAAGAAGAATTTTAACATTATTAAGCGCGATGCTTATGCTTTCATTCGTAAGCCAACTTAGCGCGCAGGTACCGGAAGCATTCAATTACCAGGCAGTAGCCAGAAATAGTTCGGGCGCTCTTATTGCCAGCCATGCCGTAGGAATTGAAATTAACATACGTCAAACTTCATCATCGGGGACAATCGTCTATACCGAAACATTTGCTACTACAACCAACCAATTTGGTTTGTTTACAATTTCACTAGGACAGGGAACCCCGACATTTGGCACTTTTAGTACCATCGTTTGGAGCACGGGCGACTACTGGCTGCAAGTTCTGATGGATCCTACAGGAGGTACAAGTTATACATCAATGGGCGCTTCACAATTATTATCAGTTCCTTATGCCATGTATGCAAATAAAGCAGGCACAAGCGGAACAACAGGACCAACAGGAGCTGCAGGAGCAACCGGTCCAACAGGTGCTAACGGAACAACAGGAGCTAGCGGAAGTAATGGAGCAACCGGTGCTACAGGAGTTGCAGGTGCCACGGGAGCGACAGGTTCGGCCCATGGAATAGCGTGGGGTTTAACCGGTAATACTGGAACCTCGTCTGCCACTAATTTTATAGGAACAATTGATGATAATGATGTTGTTTTAAAACAAAATAATGTGCGGGCTGGTTTGCTTGATGATGTATATGACAATACATCATGGGGTATAGATGCGCTTAATCCGGCTGAAAAAGGAACCTATAATACCGCTATCGGAATTCAGGCGCTTCAGGAAGACACATTAGGCGAACTCAATACTGCTATTGGATCTCAGGCGCTTTGGAAAAACACCACTGCAGGATGGAATACAGCTATAGGAGTGGATGCTTTAGTCTTTCAATCTTTTAGTAATGGCGGCGTAGCTTGGGTAAGCGATAATGTGGCTGTAGGAATTAATGCACTTCAAAATAATCAGCCAACTTCAACAACTACCGGTATTCAAAATACAGCCGTAGGAAATAATGCCCTTACTACTAACACCACAGGATCACTAAATACAGCTATAGGTTATTACGCTGATGTATCAAATGCCGCCCTTACCAATGCCACTGCAATAGGAGCAAATGCAATAGTGGGCGAAAGCAACGCTCTTGTGCTCGGCGGAACAGGCGCAAATGCAGTTAAGGTTGGCATAGGGACCACAACACCTTCATGGCTGTTTGATGCGCAAAGTCCATATGCAATAGTACAGGCGAAATCGACATCTTCGGGCGAGGCAACTTTTATTGCCGACAAAAATAGCGAAGCCGATATGTCGGATCTATTATTAAGAACTGCTGGCAGCAATAAATGGAGAATAGGTACTTATAATTCCCCAAATTTTGAAATATATAATGAAGGGTCATATACTTACCCCTTCCATATTAATGCTGCCACAAACGAAGTTACCCTGGGGTCAAATGTTTCTTCAAATCATGCCACATTGTACGTACCTTCTAATCGTGAATATGCCGGGTACTTTACTACCGATTCTGCAGCAGGTTTGTCGGCTAGCGCAATACATGCCGAATTTTCGAATACCGGAAACATTGATGGTTTTGCTGTTTATGGAAAATCTGACGCTGCTGACTGGTGGGGCTATGGCGGATATTTTGATTCTAAATATATAGGGGTTTATTCTTATGCTCATAATTCCTCTGTTAATCCCGTATATGGATTTTACGGTTTCGCATCCTCTTCAGCTGCAGCATCAGTTTATGGTGTCTATGGATCTGCTAGTACTACCGGAGGCACTGCTTATGGGGTATATTGCAGCGGCAACGGTGCTTACACAGGAACCTGGACATTAGCATCTGATGCAAAATTCAAGAAAGATGTTGTTGGTTATACAGGTGCTCTTGATAATATTCTTCAGCTAAGGCCCGTTTCTTACACTATGAAAACTAATGAATATCCATTTATGGGATTTGCTTCAGGCACACAGATTGGCTTTATTGCTCAGGAAATGGAAAAAGTATTTCCAACATTGGTTGAAAATAGTTCACATCCCGGTGCAAAGAAAGAAGATCCTGCTGTTATGTATAAAGGAATTAATTATATTGGTTTAATTCCCGTTCTCGTAAAAGCAATCCAGGAACAACAGGCCGAAATTGAAACACTGAAAGCTCAGGTTAAAAGCCTACAAAAATAATTGTCATTAAGCAACAATAAAAAAGCAGGAGAATTTCTCCTGCTTTTTTAATTGTGCTAATAACTTTCTTTTATAAATAAGGTTGTGGTTATATAGATAGAAGGTGTTTGAGCATATCAAGGCGGATCCCGGCCGATCAAGATGGTACACGGTTTTTTTAAGACTATGCGATTAACTGTATGAAAATATTACTTCTTTATCGGACAAGCTTCAATAATATAATTGTGTTTCATCGAGTCTTTGTATATTTGTGCAAATTTATACAGGTTTATTTCATTAATTTACCCTGTTGCAATAATTTAAGAAATAATAAGTCAAATAAGCAATTTGGCTGTTTTGATCATGAAAAAATTAATATTCTTAATATTTTTTTGCTTCACTTGTACTTTTATACAGGCTCAGGATCAGGCACGACAGGCCGCAGAGGATAATGTGAACAGCGGCAATATTAAAGCCAGCCAAAAAAATTACACAGGCGCAATATCCGATTACAATACAGCAATAGAATTAGACCCAAAGTATGGGATGGCATATTTCTTTCGTGGCGCCGCAAAAGCACAAACAAGCGATTACAAAGGAGCAATAGCCGATTTCGATAAAGCAACAGAGATCAATCCAAAGCATGGGCTGGCATATTTTTATCGCGGTGTTGCAAAGATGAGTGTCGGCAATAAAGATGGAGCTTGTTCAGACTGGAACAAAGCAAGCGACCTTGGCACTAATTCTGCTAACGAGTATATAAAAGATTACTGTAATTAAATTTTCCCAGGCACAATAGTCTGACTTTATATCGTGCAAGTGAAGACGGAACAATGGATAGCGGCAAGGAAGTTTTTTATGAATAATAAAATTCAAACAGTTTTGCAGATAAATTGTAATTTCGCAACCCAATATATGATATTTTGAAAAAGCATGAATTGAAAACGGTTTTTATCGAATATGATGCTGTTGAAGAACTATCAGCTGACGATAAGAAATTGGTAATAATGGCGAAAAAGGCAGCTGAAACAGCATATGCTCCTTATTCCGATTTTCATGTTGGCGCAGCCGTATTGCTTGAAAATGGAGTTTGTATAAAAGGAAATAACCAGGAAAACGCAGCATATCCTTCCGGTCTTTGCGCTGAAAGAGTGGCTGTGTTTGCGGCTTCGTCGCAATATCCCGGTATAGCTATTAAAGCGATTGCCATTACTGCGAAATCAAAAAATATTACTGTCAGAGACCCTGTAACACCCTGCGGTTCGTGCCGGCAAGTCTTAGTCGAATACGAACATTTGCAAAAAAAACCTATTCGTATTATCCTAAGTGGCGAAAAAGGTAAGGTTTTTATTATTGATAAAGTTGAAGATATACTCCCATTGAGTTTTAAGGCAGATAAATTGAAAAAGTAATTGCTCTTTTCAATAACCCAATAAACTAAGCCTGAAAAATTCAATAAAACTCAATTACTTTTTTAAATTGTTCTTGGAAATTATCAAATTATTTTTTGCCAGCACAAATGACGAATCTATTTTCAATGCTTTCTCGCAATTCTCCGAAGCTTCTTTCCATTTGCCAAGTTCATTATATGCAGAACATATATTATTAAAAGCAACACTGTTTTTATTGTTATAGATGAGCACTTTCTGATAAGCATTTATAGCTAGTTCATATTTTTGCGAAAGGTAATACGCATATCCAAGATTCATATAATTTGTTTCGTCAGGTTTTGTTTTAACAAGCGCTTCCGCATCCGATACAGATTTATCTTGTTTGTCTTTGCCATCAGTAGAAACTTTCAGGTTGTTTGTTGCAAGCTGATCGCCGGGTTTTATTTCAATCGCTTTCTTTCCAGCGGCAATGGCCTCATCCCACATCCCAAGCTGGTTGTATGCACAGCACATGTTATTGTATGCCGGATAACTATTGGTATTGAAGAAAAGTGATTTTTTTGATGCATCAAGGCATTCCCTAAATTTGCCATTGTAATAATATTCCCTGCTTAGATTGATGTAATTTGATTCATTTGGCGAAACCGTAACTAAGTCTATGGCGGCCTGTAGTTTTATTAATGCAGAATCTGGAGGAGAGTTTGTAAGTGTAGTTTTTTCATTGTGTTCAATTGATGCATTTGCTTTTTCAATGTTTGCATAATAAATAAAGTAACACAGGGAAAATATAAAGGGAATTGAAATAATTATATTTATAATTTTACAGGTTTTTGAATCTTCTTTACTCTTCTTCATAAAGGTGAATTATTTATAGAAATTAATATTATTCCAACAAAAATACGAAATATATGGAAGCAACGATTTATTATGTTGTTTATTCCTGACAATGAATTAAAACAACAAAATGGTTTTGAAAATAAAAAGCTTTCGTTTCTGATAAATTTCGCTTATGCTAATCTCAAAAAGTGAAAAGGAGGTTGATAGTAAAATTCCAAATAAGTACCACGCCAATTGCAAACAATTTAGATAGGTAAAAGTTTTTTTTGTATTTGCTTACAAGTATATAAAGAATAAGGGTGTTTATTCCCAATCCCACAACCGAAATAAAAAAGAATTTAAAAAACTGTAAAGTAACCTGCGGGTCATTGCTATGGAATGTCCAGATTCGGTTAAAAATATAGTTAATTGTAGCTGCCACCGTAAAACCTATGGCATTTGCTACATATTTTTGAATCTTTATTATTTCTTTAAAAAAATAGGTTAGGGAAAAATCAACAACCATCCCCGACGCCCCAACTATACCGAATTTTAAAAATTTGTAAAAAACAGCCTTTGTAAAAAACATAATACAAACATGAAAAATTGGATATTATTCCAAATTAAACAACCAAGTTTTATATTAAACAAATAGCAAAGATGCGAAAAATCAACTTAACAGCAATTTGATTCTTTCTTCCAAGGGGTCGGTGATAATTTTATTAATAATTCCATGATAATATTTTGAATTATCAATCGCGAGTGAAATATTGATTTTTTTTTGACTGACAAAGTAAAACGCTCCTTTTTTCTTAAGGTGATAAGCGAGATATATCTGTTCTGTCTGACCGGGAGTGGGAACAAAAACAGCATTTTTACCCAGCGTCACCATATCCATAATACTTGAATAACCAGGTCTGCTTATAATTAAAGAAGAACTTTGTATCGTTTTTCTTAATTCTTCAGTCCCCATATTATTAACCATTGAAATATTTTCGGAAATGTGTTTAACTTCATCCGATTCCGTGATGCCTCGAACAATAAGGATTTTTAACGAATTGGCATTTTTTATCTGCTCAACAACCAAATCTTCAAAGACAGTACGTTGAGGTTCGGGGCCTGAAATTATAAAAAGAAGATCGTAAATAATATTTTCATTATTTATAATAATATTGCTATTGTTGTCAAAACGGGAAAGTAATCCAACAAAAAAAACATTATTGAATAAAGAGTAATTATCAGAAAGTTGTCCGCTTAAATTTAGTCCTCCTTTAAGATCAGGCATCCAGCATTCAGAAAATTTGTCAATAAAATGTTTGTTTATCTTAAAAAGTCTTGTTTTAAACATCCTTAATGATTTCGGAACCTGAATTGAAATCTGATGTGTAATAAAAATACATTTTGTTGACTTACTCCATAAACCATATCTGTTATCTGAAATTACAATATCAATATGATATTCTTTAATGATTTTTTCAACGACCTTATGCTCTTTTTTTATCTTTAATAAAATTCGCGGAATTGAAAACAACATTTTTATCATCATGCTTCCATTTTCGGGATAGCGGATATCATAACCGGGAATTTTAATAAATTGAAGTTCGGGAAATTCTTTCCGAAGAAAAGCTAAAGATCTTCCGTCAGCTCCAATAATCACATTTGCCCCAAAATCAATAAGTTTTCGGATTACAGGAACGCAACGGGTCGCATGTCCTAAGCCCCAGTCAAGCGGGCAAACCAATATGTTTTTTTTATAAGGCAAGAATTAAATATTAAAAGAATACCAATATATAATTTTCGTTATAAAAGATTTTGGTAAAAGTAAATTATCTTTTTTGTAAATTTGACGTCATATAAATTATATATAATCGGTATGGCAAAAGTAATTATTGAAAAGCTTTCAGAAGCTGAAATAGAAAAAAGAAAAATCAAATCATGGCCAATCTGGACAAAAGAAGTTTCGAAGTTCGATTGGTTTTACGACAGCAAAGAAGAGTGCCTTATTCTGGAAGGTGAATTTGTGGTTCATACTGACGAGGGTGATTATTCTGTTAAACAAGGCGACTTTGTTACCTTTAAAAAAGGTTTAAAATGTATATGGGAGGTTGAAAAACCTATCCGAAAGCATTATAATTTTCTTTGATAAAGATATTTCATTTTAAAATTTATTATACTTTTGACATAAATTAAAAACCAAAACCATGAAAATAAACAGAAAAATTTTACTAGTTGTTATTACTTTGGTAATAGCATTTGCAGGATGCGGCAAATATGATGACGGTCCTAAATTCAGTCCATGGCCCAAAAAGTGGCGCCTTGATGGTACCTGGAAAATTGATTCGTATGTTATTAACGGAACCAGTGTATCGCCAACTTCCAATTATACTTATCAATTTACTCATAATGGTGGTTTTATTGCGACTGATGGTTCTCTCAGCATTAGCGGCACATGGGCATGGGCAGATAGCAAAGGATCTCTTTCGATTACTGTTGACGGTTCAACTGACGTATATAAAATCTTAAAATTAGAGATGAAACAACTCTGGTTACAGGAACCAGGAAGTACAGATGAAGACCATTACGTACCCAATTAATAACCTAACCAAGAAATATAAAAACCTGCTGAGTTTAGCTTAGCAGGTTTTTTTTCTTTGTACAAGCCAATACCTTATAACAAAGTATTCGCCAAATTAGCCAGTTCGCTGCGTTCTCCTTTTTCAAGGCGGATATGCGCATAAATAGGATGATGCTTTATTCTGTCGATAAGAGTTGAAAGTCCATTGCTGTGGCTATCGAGATAAGGAGTGTCTATCTGGAAGATATCACCGGTGAAAATTATCTTAGTATTCTCCCCTGCCCTTGTAATTATAGTCTTTACCTCATGTGGAGTAAGATTTTGCGCTTCATCAACAATAAAACAAATGTTTGATAGGCTGCGTCCGCGAATATATGCAAGAGGAGTGATAACCAGTTTTTCATTCTCCAGCAAATCATTGATGTTCTTGAATTCCTTATCCTTTTCACTAAACTGATTCTGTATCATTTTTAAATTGTCCCACAAAGGTTCCATATAAGGATTCAGCTTTGACTTTATATCACCGGGCAGATACCATGGGATGGGCAAGATATATTTGTTTAAATTCTCTTTTCATTTCGAGAGATCCGGCAAGCGCAAGCAATGTTTTACCAGTTCCTGCCACACCCTGCATTGTAACCAATTTTACTGCAGGATTAAGAATGGCATGCAAAGCAAAGACCTGTTCGGCATTTCTTGGTGTGATGCGGTAAGCCGAACGTTTCTCCAGTCGTTCAATCCTGTTAAGGATGGCATTATAATAGGTGAGGATAGATGTTTTATCATTCTTCAAAATGAAATAATGATTTGGAATTGGGGATTTAACGCCTATTTCATCGGGGCTGCAAAACCCTTCCTGATATATTTTATCAACAAGTTCAGGGTCAATATTATTAATTACCGATTTCCCGGTATATAACTGGTCGAGGTCTTTGATCTTTCCAGTCTGGAAATCTTCGGCAGTAATATTAAGCGCTTTTGCTTTAAGCCTAAGGTTAACATCCTTGCTTACAAGAATAACTTTCTTTTCGGGATTTTGTTCTGAAAGCGTAAGTGCTGCATTTAATATACGATGATCGGGCTTTGTTTCGCCAAACACTTTGTTGGCATCCACCTTTCCGCTTCTTCCATTTTCGTTCATAATCACTCTGAACTGCCCTGAAGTTTCTTCAAGAGGAACCCAGTCTTGCAATGTGTTATTCAGAGAAAGTTTATCAATGATGCGGATGAATTCGCGTGCTTCGAAATTTATAGTATCATTTCCTTTCTTAAAATTATCAAGTTCTTCAAGAACAGTAATAGGAATGGCTACGTCATTTTCATCAAAGCTGTTTATGGAATTGTGATTGTAAAGGATAACGGAAGTGTCTAGCACGAAAATCTTCTTGATTTTAGAGGCTTTTGATGTTTTTTTAAGCATAAAATTTATTTAAATTTAAAGAGCGTTGGTAAAATTAATTCATAAATTTGCATTAAGGCTAATGCATTTTTAAAGATTTACACCAAGCCGTGTTAATAAAAATAACGTTATTTTCATAATATTATTGTAAACCCGAGCAGAAAAATGAATTTCCTTGCGCATTTATATTTATCGGGCAATGATGAAGAAATAATGGTTGGAAATATTTTAGCCGACCGTTCAAAAGGATTGAAAAAGAAAAATCTGAGCGATGGAATATTAAAAGGCATTCGGTTGCATCATGAAATTGATCAGTATACCGATAATCATCCTGTGGTTGCACAAACAAAGAAAAGGTTAAATCCTGCTTTCGGGCATTATGCGCCTGTGATTACTGATGTTTTCTACGATCACTTTCTTGCGGCAAATTGGAAAGATTATTCGGATGTTTCGCTTGAAGTGTTTGCAAAAAAGTGTTACACTGTTTTACGGAAACATAAAAAACTTTTCCCTTTCGACTTCCAATTTGCCTTTATTTACCTGCGTTTCCGCAATCTGCTTGTTTCATACAGAAGCATTGATGGTATTAAATTCGCTTTCGACCGCATGGCAGGAAGGGCTGTTAATTCAAGGAATTTGCATCTTGCCATTGAAGAATTGAAAAGAAATTATCCCTTATATGAAAAGGAATTTTATGTATTCTTTAAGGATGCAATAAAGCAGTTTCCAAATAAGTAGTAAGTGACTGGATTTTTTCTTGAAAATGGCAAAATGAGCTTGTGTTTTCAAAACTCTGAATAAAAGTTGGGCAAAACCATTTGCTTTTATGCAATCTGAAATAAAAAATGGGAAAAAGCGTTATTCGGCTACTTTTTGAAATAAAAAGAGCGGTTATTCCTGTAAATAAAAACCGTTTGGTTATTATTATGCTTGTTTATAGTATGCAGCAGCCAGTCGATAAAATCGGGATAAATTGTTTTTTCGAGAACAATATCGGGCATAACCTGCTTAACAGTATCTACACGCACCTGTAAATTTTCTTCGCCAAAAAACAGAATAAATTGCGGGTAATTTTTTTTATCAATTGAATTAATCCAATTTTTAAAATTACCGAAGGGGTTGCCTTCACTAATCATTGATTCTCTTACGTTCCATTTGCCTAAATAAAATAAAGGCATCCATTCGGGTTCGTGGTAATTCATATCATCAAGCACTATTGAAGTGATATTGCTTTTATACTGATTAAGATAATACATTGCTTCGCATCTTGAACGCTTTGAATAATGAGTAGTAACGAATGGCAATGCCATACAACTAATCGACCAGAAAATTATCCATGATACTTTGATAAAAATTTTATGCTTCTGCCAGTATGGTTTAATAAAGATAAAATCGTTCATTCCTACAACACCGCTGATAATGAAGAACGGAATTACAGGCAGCATAAACCGTTCCTGTTTATTAGAAATGATTATATGCCCCAATAAAAATATGAACACGGGCAATGTAATAATCAGGAGTTTTTTGAATCCTTTAATATATCCCATCAGCATGAATATACTAATAGGCGGTATTAAAATACCGAGGATAAAAAGAAAATATGTAAACCATGGCTGGACAATATATGCGTCGGCAGTGGTTACACACACTTTGATGTATTCGGAAACTTCGGCAAAGGGGTAGCCCCACAAAAAAATATCCGGAGCTCCCTGTAAAAGGAAATAAACAATAAACATAATTACAGCCCAAATGCCAAAACCTCTCCATTGTTTTTTTATTAATAAATATAATCCAAGCCCTGTAATAAAAAACATTGTTTGTACCCGCAATCCTACTGCGATAGCTGCGAAAATACCCGACAAAAGATAATGTTTGTTTTTAAGTTCATCATCTTTAATAAGCTGCCATACGGAAAGTATTAAAAACGGTATGCAAACAACTTCAACCAGGTTTCGCACACTTAAAAACGGAAACATGAAAAAACTTGCGAATATAATGCCGACAATTCTTGCATTATTGAGGTTTGAAATTTTCTCGGTGATCTTAAAACCATAAAATACTACAATCAGCGAAAGCAAGGCATGAAGGAAGCGTTCAACGTACATCAAACCCTGTGGGTCGGTCATACCAGTGAAATGAAGGAACTTTAATAAGAAAAAATTAAGCCCGACGTAAAACATTCCGTGCCCGCTCGGATGGCCTGTAGGATTGGAGGCGGGAAGCCAATTATTATAATCATACCCGTTAACCCACGATTGCGCTGCTTCAATAACCAGGAAATGATCATCAAGCATCCCAAATCCTTTTGAGAAAACAACAGCCAGTAATCTCAAAAAAATTGCAGTCAGCATTACTAATGCCAAAGGTTGCTCATTCCAGACCCTTTTCAGATAAGTCATTAAATGTTTTTTGTTGCAAATTTAGAAAAATTGATAAGAGGAAGGGTAGGAAATAAAAAAGCTTTCCTTGATTTGGAAAGCTTTTAAAAAACTGGTTATGGTTATTTTAATAATCCATTCCACCCATTCCGCCCATTCCGCCTGGCATAGGAGGCATAGCCGGAGTTTTTTCCTTAACTTCTGAAATCACGCATTCCGTTGTCAGCAACATACCTGCAATAGATGCTGCATTTTCCAATGCAATGCGGGTAACCTTAGTAGGATCGATAACACCTGATTTGTAAAGATTTTCGTATTTATCGGTCCTTGCATTGAAACCGAAATCATCTTTACCTTCTTTAACTTTCTGAACAACGATAGACCCTTCAACACCGGCATTCTCAACTATCATTCTTAACGGTTCTTCAAGAGCTCTGCGTATGATCTGTATGCCTGTTGTTTCGTCTTCATTATCACCTTTTAATTTATCGAGAGATGCAATTGCCCTTAAAAAAGCAACGCCGCCACCGGGAACTATACCTTCTTCAATGGCAGCACGTGTTGCATGCAATGCATCATCATAAAGGTCTTTCATATTCTTCATTTCAACTTCGCTTGCAGCGCCAACATAAATAACAGCTACCCCGCCTGATAATTTTGCAAGACGTTCCTGCAGTTTTTCTTTATCATAATCGGAAGTTGTTTTTTCTATCTGTGCTTTTATCTGATTAACGCGGGCAACAATATTTTCTTTCTTGCCTTTTCCGTTAACAATGGTTGTATTGTCTTTATCAACAACAATTTTTTCAGCCTGGCCTAAATAAGAGAGGTCGGCATTCTCGAGTTTAAAGCCTTGTTCTTCTGAAATAACAACACCGCCTGTAAGTATGGCTATATCCTGTAGCATTTCTTTTCTTCTGTCGCCAAAGCCCGGAGCTTTTACAGCGCATATTTTTAAAGAACCACGGATCTTATTTACAACCAAAGTTGCAAGAGCTTCGCCTTCTACTTCTTCTGAAATGATCATCAAAGGACGGCCTGTTTGAACTGTCTTTTCTAATATTGGCAGGAAATCTTTCATTCCTGATATTTTCTTTTCGTAGATCAGGATGTATGGTTCTTCCATCACTGTTTCCATTTTTTCAGGATCAGTTACAAAATAAGGAGAAATGTAACCACGGTCGAACTGCATACCTTCAACAACTTTTACAGTAGTTTCGGTTCCCTTTGCTTCTTCTATGGTGATAACACCTTCTTTTTTTACCTGCTTCATGGCATCGGCAATATGTTTACCAATCACAGCATCATTATTTGCCGAGATGGTTGCAACCTGCTCAATTTTATCAAAACTGTCGCCCACTTTTTGTGACTGTTTTTTAAGATGCTCAACAACAGCAACAACAGCTTTGTCAATCCCTCTTTTAAGATCCATTGGGTTTGCGCCTGCTGTAACATTCTTTAATCCTGTGCCTATGATAGCCTGAGCAAGAACAGTAGCGGTAGTTGTCCCGTCGCCTGCATTATCAGCTGTTTTGGAAGCTACTTCCTTAACAAGCTGTGCTCCCATGTTTTCAATTGGGTTAGCCAGTTCAATTTCTTTTGCAACGGTAACACCGTCTTTGGTCATTTGCGGTGCACCGAATTTCTTTTCAATAATTACATTTCTTCCTTTTGGTCCTAATGTAGCTTTTACTGCATTTGACATTATGTCAACACCTTTTTTCAAAAGGTCGCGTGCTTCTATGTTATACTTAATTTCTTTTGCCATTTTACTTTAATTTTATGATTGTTAAACTATTTAATTATTAATAAAGAATTTCTGCCATGATTAAACAATAGCATAAATATCTGATTCCTTCATGATGAGGTAATCTTTACCATCAATAATAATTTCTGTCCCCGCGTATTTGCCATATAGAACAGAATCTCCAACTTTTACAACAGGTTTAACACCTTTTTCATCTTGTTCGCTTGTTGCAACAATTTTCCCTTTTTGTGGTTTTTCTTTGGCTGTATCAGGAATAATGATACCACCGGCGGTTTTTTCTTCTGCAGCTGCAGCTTCAACAACAACTCTGTTTTGAGAACCTGCGATTGGTTTAATGTTTAATTTTGACATGATCATTTATTTTTTAGGTTTGACAATTATTTTTATTTTTTTACGCAGCGTCTTTGTCATTTATTGTGCCAAAATCTAAAGGCTGTATTTTAAAGACAAAATTTCAGAAGAAATCCTTAAAGCAAAAAAAATGTCAGAATCTTAATGACATTCTGACACTTTTATCAGATTAAGAGACACCTATTATTTCTTTGCGGGAGGACCCTGATAATTTGAAGGAGCTGCATTTTTATCAAGTTGCTCTTGTAATGCCTGACTCTTAGTTACAGCACCGGAATTTCTTGGAATTACAAAAATCGATACCAAACTTAACACCAATAAGGCAACGGCAAGTGTCCATGTGGCTTTTTCAAGAAAATCTGCTGTTTTGCGCACGCCCATGATCTGGTTAGAAGAACTGAAATTTGAAGCCAGTCCACCACCTTTTGAGTTCTGCACAAGAACAACAAGCGTAAGCAACACACAAACTATAAGAATTAATACTGATACAAATATGAAAGCTCCCATAACTATAATATTAAATGATTTCTTTTTTTATTTTTTCAATTTGGGTTGCAAAGTAACTGCTTTTTTCCGGAAAATTCAAACTTAATTTTTCATATATATGGATAGCTTTATCCCTGCTGCCCTGTTTCCAATATATTTCAGCAAGAATTTCTGATACAAATTCCTGCTCTTTCTCAACTTCTTCAGAAGTTTCTTCCTCTTCGAAGTTATTGCCTGATGGTTGAATATTCAATTTCGGTTGTTCCCTAAGAAAATTATCGATCAGATCATTTGAATTGTTTGCATTGGCATATGTCTCAAGCGACAGGTTATTATTATTTTCCTGTTCTTCAATTGAATAAGAGGGTATCCTGGGTTGGATATCATTGTAGTCAGGTATATCATGAATGAATTTGAAAAGTTTTTTCCTGTCATTTAGATAAACAGACGAAAGTTTAATAAAATCATCCTTTTTTTCTGAATTAAGTACAAAAAGGTTTTTGGCAAGAAGCAAGCGAAGACTTGAACAATAAGGATAATCGTCTAATAAATTTTGTAATTCAGTTAATGAGACGTTATTAAGCCTGTTGGGAAATTTTAAATAACCAATAAATTCAGAGGAATTCATATAGAATTACCAGTTTACAACGGTTTTATTATAGATGTCGTCTATTAATGCACTGCTAATATCCTGAATCAATCCTTCCTGCACAGACGAAAGATTCTGAGAACTGGGATAATCTTCATAGCGTGCAAAGCTTTGCTCGAAATTTTGCTTCTCATCTATTTTATTTGTAAACTTAACATTGACCGTAATTGTAAGTCGGTTCAGGGCAGCAGTCTGGTTCCCCTGAATAGCTTCTGGCTGAACGGCATAACCTGTAATCGAACCTTCAATATCCATATCCCCGTTATAATTGACAAGTGCCAGCCTTGTCTGGGTTGTAAATCTGTCACGCAATGCCTGGGTAAATGTTTGGCTCAGTGTAGCCACAACAATAGGAGCATTATTGGGGAAATATTGAATAGATACTGTTTTGATCTTTGGATCAACACTGCCTCCGGTAAAGGAATAATTCACCTTGCAACTGGCTGAAAGAATAAAAATGCTTACGATTAATATGGATAATTTTAATTTCATTTCTCTATCCCGTATTCTTTTATTTTGCGGTAAAGTGTCCTTTCTGATATGCCTAATTCTTTTGCAGCATTATTTCTTCTTCCTTTATATTTTTCAAGCGCCCTGCGTATCAGGTCTTCCTCTTTCTTCTGAATGGACAATGTTTCTTCAATCACTTCCGAATCTTCAATAGGTTCATCCAGATGGTCATCCCCTTTGGGATGTATGGTGATATTCGGCTCGTGACCGCCTGCAGGTTCATAATCGTTTTCATAAAGCTTATTCGGCACCTGGGAATTTTCATTCTCTGTACCTTCCGGAACATTTGAATTTCGCATTATATTAAACACCACCTTCTTTAAATCGTTGACATCTTTCTTCATGTCAAACAGAACCTTGTAAAGAATATCTCTTTCGGAAAATTCAGAAGATACATGTTCTCCTCTGAAAAGCACGGGCAATTCGCTTGCAGAATCCTGCGGAATATACTTTGATAATGTAGGAGCATTGATTAACCTGCTGCTTTCAATGATGGATATCTGTTCGGTAATATTTTTCAGTTGCCTGATATTTCCCGGCCAGCGGTATTTTTCAAGGAGTTTCTGTGCTTCGTCGTCAAGCTGCAATGCAGGCATGCGGTACTTTTCGGCAAAATCAGACGCGAATTTTCTGAAAAGAAGAACTATATCTTCTTTCCTTTCGCGTAAAGGCGGAACAAAAACCGGAACGGTATTAAGCCTGTAATACAGGTCTTCGCGGAAACGCCCGTTCCGTATAGCATCCAGTATATTTATATTTGTTGCAGCTACTACCCGCACATCTGTTTTGAGTACGGCAGAAGACCCCACTTTCATGAATTCGCCTGTTTCCAGCACACGCAATAACCTGACCTGTGTAGATAAAGGCAAATCAGTGACCTCATCAAGGAAAATAGTCCCTTTGTTCACTACTTCAAAATAACCTTTACGGGCTTCATGAGCGCCGGTAAAGGAACCTTTTTCATGGCCGAACAATTCCGAATCAATAGTGCCTTCGGGTATAGCCCCGCAGTTCACGGCTATAAACGGGCCGTGCTTACGTGAGCTCAGATGATGTATAATTTTAGGAAAAACTTCTTTTCCCGTACCGCTTTCACCGGAAATAAGAACAGTAATTTCAGTTGGAGCCACTTGCCGTGCCACATCAATTGCCCTGTCGAGCACAGGCGAACTGCCAATAACCCCGAAACGCTGTTTAATGGATTGAATATCCATAATTAACTTCTTAAAATAAAGAGTGCAAATTTACATAAATTCTCAATCATCACTAATATAAATTGTCTAAATTAATTTAGGTTAGTAAGCAAATCTAATATTCAAAATATGTTCAGTTTTATTTGACTATCCTGCTTTTGTTTCGTATTTTTGCTATCCTCTAAATTTATTCTATGAAGCATTTTCCCATTTATTTACTTGCCTTTGCAGGTATTTTTAGCCCTGCTTCTTTTTTTGCTCAGAGCACTAAAAAGTCCGTTATACAGGAGCAGGCGGAATTCTATTCCCGGTATAATTTTTCCAGCGACAGGCAATGGGACAGCCTGAATTCCGTTTTAAATCCCGGATACACCTATAAGCTTTTGCCTAAGCAATCATCAAATTGCACGCTCACCAAAATGGTCTATGGATGGCACGCATACTGGAACAATACTTCCATCATCAACAATTATCAGTGGAACCTTATTTCCCGCCTCAGCTATTGTTTTTACGATGTGAACTACGCTGACGGTACAGCAAGCAGCACGCACAGCTGGTCAACAGCAGCGGTTATTGATTCCGCACAGGCGCATAGTGTAAAGGTAGATTTATGTGCCGATCTTTTTTCAAACCTCACTACATTTCTTGGCAACTCCACTGCCGAAAGCACGCTGATTACAAATCTTATCAGCCTTGTACAATCGCGGGGTGCCAACGGCGCATGCATTGATTTTGAAGGAATGGGAGCCTCAAATAAAACAGCTTTCACTGCTTTCATGGACAGCCTTTGTACGCGCATGCACACAGCAATACCGGGTTCGAAAGTTAGTATCGCCACCTATGCTGTCGACTGGGGACCTTCGTTTGATATTGTTACGCTTAACCAGTTTGTGGATTATTTTGTCATCATGGGATATGATTATTATTACGGCGGAAGCTCCACTGCCGGAGCTACTGACCCTTTATATGATGCCAGTTACTGCCTTACCAATACCATTACTTATTATCTGCACCAGGGGGTTACTCCTTCGAAACTGATAATGGCGCTTCCTTATTATGGTTACAGCTGGCCTACGGGGAGTACCGCTATCCACGCAAGTACTACGGGGACAGGTTCTGCGGTGTTATTTAACACAGTGCTGAATAATAGCAATGGATATTATTCCACGCCAATATGGGACTCGGCTTCCTTCACCCCCTATTACAATTACCAGATAAGCAGCGTAGACCATCAATGCTGGATAGATAATTATTACAGCATGGGCAAAAGGATAGATATGGTGAACCAGAGAGGCATTGGAGGCATAGGCATGTGGACACTTGGCTATGATGACGGTTATACAGGTTACTGGCAAAAAATTTCAGATAAGCTTTCCACCTGTGCCACAGTACCCTGTTCCGATACTATTTATGATATGGGCGGACCTTCGTTAAGCTATTTTAATAATGAAAGTTATACTTACACCATTGCTCCCACCGGCGCTTCTGCCCTGTCCCTTGACTTTACTTCGTTCAGTACAGAAGCCAATTATGATTCATTAAAGATTTATGACGGACCAAGCACTTCTTCGCCTCTAATAGGAGCCTACCAGGGAACAGTCAGCCCGGGAACAGTTAATTCCACAGGTTCATCGCTTACGCTGAAATGGAAGTCCGACGGGGCAACCGTGGCTGCAGGCTGGAGGGCAGTATGGCATTGCAGCATTGATAATATCCCTCCCACAACCGCTGTCAGCGTATGCGGCAGCTGGCAGACACAGAACTTTATTGCCAACTTTACCGATGCCGATAATACAGGAGGCTCAGGGCTTGCAAAAAGCTTTTACACTGTTGTCGATTACAATGGCAGCCAGTGGCGTGCCAATGCACAAAGAGGATTCATTACCGATGATTTTGTTACCCTTGACACTTCGTGGAAAACTCCCGCTGCAAGCGGAACATGGACTGCTTCAGGCGGCATGCTTGTTCAGTCGGATTCCACAGTGAACAATACAAATATTTATACCGCATTGAACCAAACTCTTTCCAACCGCTATATCTATCATTTCAAAGCCAGGCTTACTTCATTGGCTGACGGGTCGGCACAGCGGAGGTTTGGTATACATTTTTTCTGCGATAGTGCTTACCTGTCTCAACGCGGAAATTCTTACTTTGTCTATTTCAGGCAGGAATTAAGCCGGCTTGAATTTTATAAGGTCACAAACAATGTTTGCAGCGGGATATTGAAATCAGTTACGGGCATTACAATTAATGTCGGGCAATGGTACGATTACAAAATTATTTTCGACCGTACCACCGGAAAAATAGATGTTTACAGAGATAATGCCTTCCTTGGCACATGGACAGACCCCTCTCCTTTAACAACCGCAGGCAATTATTTTTCGTTCCGCACAGGCAATGCAAAAGTTGACTTCGACAGCCTTGAAGTGTTCCGCAGCAGGAATTCTTCAGTTACTATTAATGTCGGCGCTGCCTCCACTAACGATATACGCTATCAGAACCCGAACCCTGCAACACCTTCGGGGCTTATTAAATCTATCTGCAACGATAGCATTGGAAACCTTTCGACCATAGTTTTAAAATACATTAATATCGACTGGACCAATCCGGTATGCTACACCGTGAACGATGGAACAGGCGCTGATATTGATACCTCTTTTTCGCTTACCACGCTTTCGGCTAACTGGACGGCTTCAGTTGATCCTAATTCGGGAATTGCAACGTACTGGTATGCCATCGGAACTATTCCGGGTGATTCAAATGTGGTAGGATGGACAAGTAACGGAACCGGCACTTCGGTTACAAAAACAGGGCTTACACTAACCAACGGGCAGCATTATTATTTCAGCATCAGGACTGTTGACGGGGCGGGGCTTAAAAGCATCTGTAACTCCAACGGTGTTTATGTTGATTCCAGCGTAGGCATAAAAGAATATCCTGATATTTACGGAATAAAGGTATTTCCTAACCCTTCCTCAGGCGATATCACTGTTTCTTTCACCCTGAAAGATGATGAAACAACAGAGATTTCGCTTTTCGACAAGCTGGGAAAAGAAATGGTAATTAAACCTAAAACAAAACTGCCAAAAGGAAGTTTCACTATAAATATTGAACCCGCCAAACTTGGTATCGCCGCAGGAACTTATACTTTAAGGATAGCAGGTGAAAAAACAAGTTCATGCATACAGTTGATCATACTGCCATAAATAAATAGGGTCAGTTTTCTTAGGTCTATAAAATTAATAGTAAGCAGGTTGAAACTCATTGCCCTATATGATGCATAATGAATTTTAACAGCCTCTAAACCTTTCCAATAATCTAACCTGATTGCATTTCAGTGCACAAATTCTGCACTGGAGTGCACAAATTCAGCACTGGAGTGCTTGAATCGTGCACTCTGCGAAGCTAATTTTGTATCTGGATTAACTCACTTATTTATTAACTGTAAAAAACGTAAAATTATGAAAAAGAAAATTTTAAAATCAGTCCCAATCGGTTATGGCAGATATATTTTGCTTGCCATACCCTTTACACCAAGCAGAAAAAAACTTGGTAAAATCAAAGTGTCACGGGCGTATCATGAAGCG
>JBEKEO010000029.1:0-22169 GCA_050013795.1 Bacteroidales bacterium | reverse complement strand
TGAAGCATTGGAACAGAAGGTGAAATTTACCGCTCCCGTTGTTACTACAGATAGCGTGGAAGATACTCATATGCTGAATCAGGATGACCTGAATAAATCATCTACCAATACAGCTCCTGTTTCTACTGAAGACCAGGAAATAAAAGTTGATGACAGCAAAAATCAGGTAATTGAGCAGGCAGCGCCCATTTTAACCATTGTTGAATTAATGCCCGCTTTCGACGGAGGTGAAGAAAAAATGTATAAATGGCTTGCCGACAATATTAAGTATCCACAGGTTGCAAAAGAGACAGGAATTTCCGGTACCGTTATTGTTACTTTCGTTGTAGAGAGAGATGGATCCGTAACCAACGCAAAGATTCTTAAAGGTATTGGAGGTGGTTGCGATGAAGAAGCTATAAGAGTAGTTTCAGCTATGCCAAAATGGAAGGTCGGTAAACAGAATGGTGTTCCGGTACGTGTTCAATTTAACCTTCCTATTAGATTTACTCTCGAATAAATCTTAATATTTTTGATAATACTTAAAGCCTTTCAACCGAAAGGCTTTTTTGTTTAGGTTACCGTTAACTGATTCTTTCCTACCGTTAACTGATTCAGCCTTTCCGTTAACTGATTTGCTCTTTACTTATGGGTTTTCATTTAGTATAATTGTATTAAAATCTATTATTAACTAAAAACTTAAAGTCATGAAAACAGATTCAGACTTCCAAAAAGCAGAAGTCAAAAACCAGGATGACATAGTTTTTGAAGAAAGAAACAGAAACTATGGTGCTTACTACCTAAGGTGCAGTTACTACAAAAATGTAACCCGTGCGCTTACTATTTCAGTTTTGGCTGTTTTGCTGGCAACGATTATTCCTTTTATCGTTTTAAAGCAGGCTTATTCAGTAAATGTCAACGATGTGGTGATGGCTGATTTTGGTGAGATGGTTAAACCTACCGATGATATTACGCCACCGCCACCCCCTCCTCCCCCTCCAGTTGAAATTTTGGAACATAGGGTGAGATTTACACCACCCGTAATTACAGAGGACAACGTGGAAGACACCCATGCGCTGGATCAGGATGACCTAAATAAACGATCAACTAATATAGCTCCGGTTATTACTGATGAAATGAATATTATTCCAGAAGATAATAACAAAACCAAAATAATCGATCAGCCAGCACCTATTTTAACCATTGTTGAATTAATGCCCTGTTTTGATGGAGGTGAAGAAAAAATGTATGAATGGCTTGGGGGAAACCTAAAGTATCCACAGATAGCAAGAGAAACAGGAATTACAGGTACAGTTATTGTTTCTTTTATTGTGGAAAAAGATGGATCCGTTTCGAATGCAACAATCCTTAAAGGCATTGGTGGTGGTTGCGACGAAGAAGCTATAAGAGCTGTATTGGCTATGCCAAAATGGAAGCCTGGTAAACAAAATGGCAATTCTGTACGAGTATGGTTTAAACTTCCAATTAAATTTGTACGAGAAAATTCTTAGTATTTAACTAACTGAAAAAGCTTGCTGAATAGCAGGCTTTTTCAATTATTAATGACCTGATGAGCTAATTTTTTCTTTTTCTCAAATTTAAATATCAGGGCAATCAAAGCGCCTGTAATCATCAGGCTGATAAGGACAAAAATAAATTCAGAATTCCCTGTTCCTATGGTATCGAATGAATCATCAGCTAACCCTAAATTAACAAGGTAAGACATTAACACAGCAATAGTGTTATTTATAAAATGTACCAGCACAGGTACCCATAAAGAACCGGACCATACAAACAAATAGCCCATCATCACTCCCATTAAAAAACGAGGAATAAAACCGTAGAATTGCATATGCATGGCGCTAAAAAGAAATGCGGAAAAAATAACAGCAAAATGTATATTCTTTGTCCACTGATGAAATAATTTCTGAAGAACGCCTCTGAACATGAATTCTTCACCAATAGCAGGAATTATACCAATCATAATCAAATTGATCAGAAAGCCGCCGGATGATTTAATATTTAAGAATGTTTCAGTAAGTTTTGCTGCTTTATCCTCCGAATTTTTCATCCAATGTTCAATTCCGGCCATGGATTCCGGAAGTTTCATTTGCTGGTTCAGTTCGCCAAGGTAATTAATCAATGGTACTGCTGCTATTATGGCAAGAGCAGCAAAAATCAATGTTTTAAAAGCAGGTTTAATATTAATTGAAAGATATCTGCTGATATTCCTGCCATCAAGAAAAGCAAATATAAAAATTGGAACAAGAAAAATACCGAATTGACTTACAATCTGAAAATATTTGGCCAGTGAAATAATATTTGGCTCAGTAGAAGTTTCAATTTTACCTAAATCTTTTAATACATCCGGCCCGTAAAATGGCACAGCCAGGAGAATTCCCAATATCAAAACAAAAATGACAGAAGTTATTATAATCATTCCGAAAGTAATTATCCTGAGGTACACTGGAAACTTGTGAAGAACTGGAGATTTGTCCATCGGAAAGGATTATTTATAATTTTGTGTGAAAATTAATATTTTTTCTGATTCTGTAATAAAATTTCCTTTCACTATTTTTTAATTAATGGTCAAAATCGGACATATCGAACTGGGAGAATTCCCTTTATTGCTTGCGCCGATGGAAGATATAAGCGACCAGGCTTTCAGGAAAGTTATTAAACCATTTGGAGCAGATATGATGTACACTGAATTCATATCATCCGAAGGTTTAATCCGGAATGCACTTAAAAGCAAAAAGAAATTAATTATTTCAGATGAGGAAAGACCAATTGGAATACAGATATTCGGGCATGATATTGATTCAATGAAACAGGCTGCAGAACTTGCCGAAGAAGCAAAGCCCGATTTGATAGATATTAATTTTGGCTGTCCTGTTAAAAAGGTTGTGAATAAAGGAGCCGGAGCTGCATTAATGAAAGATATCCCCAGAATGATTGAAATGACAAAAGCTGTTGTAAGATCAACAACTTTGCCTGTAACGGTAAAAACACGTATCGGATGGGACGATAAAAGCAAAAATATTATAGACATAGCCGAAAGGCTACAGGACACGGGAATACAGGCGCTGACCATTCATGGAAGGACCAGAGCGCAGATATATAGCGGTAATGCCGACTGGACTTTGATAGGAGAAGTAAAAAATAATCCTGTCATTAAAATTCCCATCTTCGGGAATGGAGATATTGATAGTCCACAAAAAGCTTTTGAAATGAAAGAAAAATATAATGTTGACGGTATAATGATAGGAAGGGCAAGTATTGGAAACCCCTGGATATTTTCTCAAATAAAAAATTATTTGAACAAAGGCACACTACTGGCAGAACCGAGTATAAGAGAAAGGGTGGATGTTTGTAAAAAGCATCTTTTGCTTTCAATTGAATTAAAGGGAGAAAGAACCGGAATCCTGGAAATGCGAAAACATTTTAACAGTTATTTCAAAGGGATAAAAAACTTTAAAACCTTTAAACTTGCTTTATTAAAAACATACGCTTTTGCCGAAACGGAGGATATATTAAATAAAATTGAAGAACTTTTTTCAAATTAGAATATTTATAATATTTCCTTTATACAATCAACAACCGTTTGCGGGGATTTTAACAAGTGTGCATTAATACCCATATTAATTGCGGCAGTAATATAGTTTGGCGAATCATCAATAAACAAAGTTTCGGTTGGATTCAGTTTGTTTTCCATTAAAACTAATTCGAAAATTTCTTTATCCGGTTTACGCAACCCCAGTATAAATGAATAATATGCTTTTTCAAAAAGTTCGGACAAGTTTACTATATGAAATCTATCTTTCAATTGTTTATTATAAACCGGAAAATGTATAGCATTGGTATTACTCAGCAAAAATATCCTATAACTTTTCTTTAAGCGAATAAGCATATTTATCCGCTCAGGAGGAAAATCAAGTATCATGGCATTCCATGCATAATCAATCATTTCGTCTGTAACAGGTTTCTTTATAAATTTCCTTATTTCATTCCTGAATTCTATTGAAGATATTAGTCCTTTATCGAACTTATCAAAAATTTCCCGTTGATCATATCCTGAATAAATTTCATTTATGTTTGAAATTCCTAACTTCTCAAATTCATTCATTGTCTTCTGAAAGTCAATATTAAGAAGCACTACGCCTAAATCAAAAATGATATTCTTTGTCATTGCAGATTAAAAAATTGTTTGGCTGATTCAGATTAAATGTGTAAAATTGCAACCCGTTTCAGATAAATGAAACATTTTTTCTGAAACCCGGGCCTATAGCTCAGCTGGTTAGAGCATCAGACTCATAATCTGAGGGTCCCTGGTTCGAGCCCAGGTGGGCCCACAATACGAAACCCCTTTCTCACGAAGGGGTTTTGTATTTTGAGAATGCGGAATTGGGATTGAAGAAAAATAAAGTAACGTTTCGCGGTAAAGTTAGTTGCTTTTTTCGGAGCTGCGTTCATATCCACCATTGGTTTGTTCGATTAAATGAATGTACTTACCGGATCATAAATTTAGTTTTATGTTTCAGGCATAATTTCTGAGCAAGGTCATGCGACGATTTAAGCACTGTAGGCAGTCCTCCGCCGGGAGTTGACCAGTGACTGGTATAATAGAAATTTTTTAAGCCCGGAAGGTCGATGGTAATGGGCGAAGCAGCAACCGGGTTTTTCGCGGGGAACCATCCCTGCGCGCTGCCTTTCCAGTTGCCGGTGTACCTCTGGTAGGTTGCCGGTGTAGCAACATCGGTTTCTTCTATTGATTCTTTAACGCCGCCGATTTTTTCATCAAGGATATGGATCATGGCTGCTGCAAAATCGCTTTTGCAGCGATTATATTCTGCCCTGTCATTATTCCGCAGGTTGATCCAGAATTCGCCATTTCGGCTATAAAAGCTCATCACTATTATGGTTTTTCCTTCGGGCGCAAGGGTAGGGTCGTAGTGATATATGTGCGCCTCTATCCGTTTGTAAACTGTTCCATCGGGCGAACGGTATTCGTTTTTCATCGGGAACCTGAAAAAGTGCGGTTGTTCTTTAAAGCTGCGAGCAACACCTAAGGAAACAAGCATGATGGATGGATAAACCTGAAGTTTTTTTAATGCAACCAATTCTAATATTTTGTCATTGACATATTTCCCTTCAAGTGCATCGAAGACCGTAAAATGCCAGTCGGCAGTTGAAATAGTGATATCAGAATAAACAGGAGTGTCATCATTCAGCAATATCCCTTTAGCAATATTATCCTCGACAATTATTTTCTTTATTCCTTTACTGCAATGAATTTTTCCACCCAGCGATTCATATTTATCGGCAATTCTGCCTGCAAACTTAGCCGAGCCTCCAACGGGATAACCTGCGCTTTTTTTATCATAAAATGCAAGGGGCATGGTCATCGCTAAAAGGTTTATATCATCGCCATCGAACAATAATTCAAATGCTTCTTTCAGGAAAGGGTTTTTCAGCTTGCGGGCAAACGAATAATTGGTTACTTTTTTCCATTTAAGATACTGAAAGATAAAGGGCAGGTAGGTGATCATTGCCATTTTCTGTCGCAGAGTCTGTAATTGCGGGATATTATCTATCATCGGGGGCAGCTCGTATTTCTGCATAACCCGCATTAACCTTACCATACCCTGTATCATTCTTTTATCTTCAGGAGCAAGGTCAATCAAATAAGCTTTCAGCCTATCGATATTGGTATATAAACGAAAAACATTATCACCGTATTTGTTGCAGTTATTATTTAATTCAATCGCGACACTTACTTCGTGGCTAATAAACTCAATGGATTCCATATCCAGCAACTGAGACCAAAGCTTATAAAACGAGCTTTCCTTACCCGAACCGAGTATCCAATGCAGGCATCCGTCGAAAGTATATTCGCTTTTTTTCCAGCTTGCACATAATCCTCCCGGCTGAGAGTGTTTCTCATAAATTGCAGTTTCGTATCCGTTCATTTGCAGATAGCACCCCAACGATAAACCTGAAATTCCGCTTCCAATAATGCTTACTTTCATTTTTCCCTGATAACTATGAGCCGGTTTACGATATGCTATAATTATTATGTTGTTGACTATTGTTGAGCCCAGCGTTTAAGAATTCCTTGCCTACCTCGCGGCAAGGTGAGCATTGGCGGACAGTCTCAAACGAAGTAATATTTTTTAAATTTCGATTAAATATATATGCAATAATATAAAATTTCCTGCAAACAGAAGATGTTATTATGGAAAAACAAAAACCTGATTGTGAATAAGGCAGTTATTTAGAGATGCTTATTCATAAAACCCATTTGAAGTTGCATCAAGCTATCTTTATTTGCAAAACGGGAAAATCGATATTTACACTTTTAATTAATTGTCCGTTTAAATCAATAATTTCTATATCTGATTTCAACGGCGATGAGGGGGTTCAATCCTTATTCTGTAAATAATTTATTACAGGGTTGGCATACATTTTTAAGTACATATCCTTCAGAACTTTTTTATCTCCCTCCAGTTTCATTATTTCTTTTTCAATAAAGGAAATGAAATCGCTCTTTTCTTTTTCAGTATATAAATGGCTGAAAGAATCTTTAACCATTAAATCATACGCAATATGATTTGTTTTCCAAAGCTTATAGTCGTTATATATCTGCTTGTCAATCATAGCGGTCAGCTTGCTGATGTTTTCATTTGCCGAACGGTTTTCATCAAAGCCTTTCAACTCTTCATTCACGCATTTCCCCGCGCATAAATGTATCCTTCCTTTGGGCTGAGTGAAGCCGGTTATAATGCTGTTAAAATCTTCCCCCGGACTTTTCTTATATTCTCCCTGCAGCGATTTGTAAAGTTCATTCACTTTAAATGTTCCGCATGGCTCATATTCGTATGAGATGGTCAAAGGAGCGATATTCAGCGCGGAAAAATTTTCCACAAAGCCTTTTTCTCCGCTTAAGTTAAGCATTTTCAGCAAAGCTTCTTCGGTTTTATCATTACCATTTTTTGTACGACCATTGCGCTGGGCTATCCATGCAGAATGATGCTTTTCAGTAATAGTGTAACGTATGTAAGCAGACAGTTGAATAGAATTTTTCAGCAATTCAATTTTGGTGCCCCCGCGCTGCACCTTGAACATCTTATTCACTTTGCCAAAATCAATAATGAAAGGATTGATCATAAGGTTACTGCCGAAAGTTATTTCGGTTCTGGGGATGTCCAGTTCAACCAGCAAAGCCTGAAGTATTGCAGAATCAAGAACTATATCGCGGTGATTGGAAATAAAAAGATAGGATGTTTTAGGGTCAATATTTTCAAATCCGCTAAAGCTAAAACCATCCGATGAAGTTGAAATTACCTGCCTTACAGCTTTATGCATAAATTTTACCTGGAATTCATCCGACGACTTAATATCTTTTACCATAGTCGTGGTATCCTCAACCGATCTTTCAGGAAAAACAAATGCGGCTATAGGTGCAAAAGAAGGCGATTCAATTATTCTTCTTAAAGCTTCATTGATTTCCGAATCATGGTAAGGTCTGATATCTTCAAAATCTCTCACACTAGTCTTCATCAGCCAAAAAAAATATATAAAAAATACAAAAGGAGCATTATGCTCCTTTTGCAAAAATAAACTATTATAATTATTAAAGAGAAGATTTAAAGTTTACTTATTTACCAAATGCATTTTTAGTTAAGTAAGTACCCAATTCTTTTCCGCATTTTGCATAAGATTCAGCAAGCCTGTTTCCTGTATCAAGATCACCACTACCGTATGTAGAACCAGGAACCTTGGGAATGCTTAGTTTTGCAATAGCATTTTTAGTAGCCGATTCCACTATTTGTACTTCCGCATCAATATATGAAGGTCTTTTTGTAAATCCTATGTTCCAACCGGGATCGGTACATGTAGTTTCCAAAATAATGATGTATTTTGCAGTGGCAGTATCTTTTTCGCTTACCGAAACCCCATTATCGCTTATGTACTTATTCAGCAGTTCTTCAAATTTCGGTTGAAACCTGCTTGCCCTGTCGCTGTACCAGGCTTCTTTAAATTTATCGCCCGAACCGGGTTTTTTACCGTTTTTCTTAGCAACCTCTTCTTTCATCCACTCAGCTTCCGGTTTATCAACAACCTTCAGATTGGAATAATCATATTTAACGCCTAATACTTTTTCGCCTTTAAGAGCCTTAACGCTTCCGGAAATTAAGTTTATGCCTTTACCAAGGTTTGCTGCATTTATAAATGCCATAAAAGGAATTGCAATCATGCAAAACACTAATAATTTTGATGTTGTTTTCATAAAAAATAATTTAGTTTAATTTCTAATTGTAAAGTTTCACCACGTTGTTTATGGCTTTAAAGCGTTTGTCCTCCCTGCTGTTTTTGCTTCTGGAGCGTAGCGGAAGAAGCAAAAACAGCAGGGAGGGCTGCGAAATGATAACTTGCTTAACTTTGTAATCTCTAAAAAACAAAATATGAAGCAAGAGTACCACTCAAACGCGACTACAAATGTACATACACGTTTGGACATAAACAAAAGCAATTTGACAAATTTGATGCTCGCAAACAAATTTGGTATTTCTGAACCAACGGTTAGTAAATGGAAAAACAGAGAAAGTTTTGAAGACAGAAGTTCAAGACCGCATACGATTCATTATGCATTGAACGACTTTGAGAAAATACTTATTTCATCAATAAGACAATCTACATGGATGCCTTTAGATGAAGTATTCGATATGGTTTTCTTAACTAATCCCAGTATTACAAGAAGTGTCGTTTACAGGACTTTTGTTCACGAAGAGATAAATAAGGTACCGGAAAAAGAGAGAAATAAAGCCAAAAAGTTTAAGGAATATGAACCTGGTTATTTGCATATAGATGTAACCTATTTGCCAAAATTTGATGGTGTAAAATACTATCTTTTTGTGGCAATAGATAGGGCTACAAGAACCTTGTATTATGAAGTATATGATGCTAAAACATCTGAAAATGCTGAAGATTTTATGAACAAATGTTTAGACTTTTTCCCGTTTGGAATTACACATGTTCTTACTGATAACGGTCTTGAATTTACTAACAAATTAATAAAATCTAAAACAGGACATTATTGTCAAAAACCATCTAAATTAGATGTTGTATGTGATGAAAATAATATTGAACATAGGCTTACCAAACCTGCAACTCCGAAAACAAATGGAATGGTTGAAAGAGCAAACGGAACTATTAAAAATAACACGGTTAAGCTAACCGAATACAATAATAAGGATGAAATGCAAAAAGATCTATTTAAGTTTCTGATGTATTACATACTTTATAGAAGACACGGAAGTTTAAGAAAAGAACTTAATGTAAAAACTCCTTTTAATGCTATTGAAAAATGGTTTGAAATTAAGCCTGAAATATTTTTACAAAAACCTGATGAATTTAAAAATAAAGTTTTATCTTTGCTATTAATTAACACAAGTTATCATAAACAACCTTGTGAAACTTGACAATTAAGAATATCAATGATTTCTTCTCTTTTCCTCCTCGAAACGGGGATATTGCTTCCGTCAGCCATAAGAATGGCGCCCCCATCTGTTCGAAGGAATCTTTTCACATATTTTAAATTTATAAGGTGAGATTTATGCGGACGTATAAAATTATGTTCAGCCAATAGTTCTTCGCTCTCTCTTAATGTTTTTGATACCATAATCATCTTTCCTTCTTTCAGGAAAAATTTAGTATAACAGTCATCCGATTCGCAACGGATAATATTTCTGATATCCACAACATGTATCCCCTCTATGGTCGATAACACAATCTTTTTTGCTTCCGCTTCGGGGTTCTTTATTTTATCAAGCAAAAACTTTATGCGGGTATTGTCGTTCCCTTTCAGCATTCTTTGCTCAAGCTTTTCAATAGAAGCAACAAGATCTTCGGGGTTTATAGGCTTCAACAGGTAATCAAGCGCACTATATTTAAAGGCTTTAATAGCAAACTGATCGTAAGCTGTGGAAAAGATGACTTCGAAATTTATTTCGCCAATGTCATCTAGAAGCTTGAACCCACTGCCATCCGGCATTTGAATATCTAAAAAAACCACATCGGGTTCATAAGTTTTTATGACCTCAATCCCCGTGCTATAACCATCTGCTTCGGCTGTTATTTCTATATTTTCACAATACCTTTTCAGTAAACCTTTGAGGGTTTCGCGCGATGTTTTTTCATCATCAATTATAATGGCTTTTATCATGGATGAAGATTTTTATTTTGTAACAAATATCGGATTATATTTCTTTAAAAGGAATAATAATTTCCACTTTGGTTCCTTTGGCAATGCCGTTTTCGTCTTTTAGGTCGAAAACATTAACTGAGATTTGACCCTTGATTTGTTTGTTAAGGATTTCCAGGCGTTCTTTTGTTATTATCATTCCTCTAGATTTATGTTCGAATCCTGAATTATTTTTTATTTCCATGGCTTTTTCTCTTCCCACACCGTCGTCTTCCACAACACAATGAATGTTTTCCTTTCTTAAAGAAAGAATTATCGAGATATTGCCTTTCTCTTTTTTGTGAATTATTCCATGAAGAATGGCATTTTCAACATATGGCTGAATGATCATGGGGGGAATGCCTACAAAATCATCATCGATTTCGGGATCAACAGTTATTTTATAATCAAACTTATTATCAAACCGAAGGTTTTCGATGTCCATGTAATAAATTAGAACTTTTATTTCATCTTTAACCGGTACAAATTGCTCACGCGAATTGGCAAGTATCAGTCTCATTAACTGGGCGAACTTAGCAAGATACAATGTCGCTTTATCAGAATCGTTGTTGACAATAAAACTTTGAATAGAGTTCAGGGAATTAAAAATAAAATGAGGATTCATCTGAAGCTGCAACGCTTTTTGTTCAAGGTCAAAAAGTTGTTTCTCTATTTCAAGGACTTTCTTTTCCATTTCATGTTTTTTGCTAAGTTGCCTGAATCTCCTTGTAATGATATACCATCCGGTAAATATCACGAAAAAGATAAAAGGTATCCGGAACATCCATGTTGCCCACCAGGGAGGATTAATAATGATGGTAACAGAAACCCCCTTTTCGTTCCAGACACCATCGCAATTTGTCCCGTTAACCCGGAATTTATAAATACCGGGGCTTACCTTGGTATATTCTGCAAATCGTTTATTGGCATCACAATATATCCAGTCTTTATCAAAATGTTCAAGCTTGTATGCATATTTATTTTTGGACGGATTTGAATAATCGAGTGCTGAAAATTCGAAAGAGAAGAAATTATCCTTATAAGAAAGCTCAATGGTATCCTCATCGTTAATTTCAGATTTTTGAACTTCGTTATACTTTTTAAAGCAAGTGATAACAATAGGCGGGATATATTTATTCTGATTAATATCTCCAGGATAAAAAGCATTAAAACCATTCATCCCGCCAAGCAAAAACTCACCATCTTTTGTTTTTAAAGCTGCATTCTGGTTGAATTCGCTGCTTTGAATGCCATCTTTCACATCATAATTGACAAAGGATTCGGTCTTGATATTAAATTTAGAAACACCGTTATTGGTGCTGAGCCAGAGGTTTTCGTTTTTATCTTCAAGGATGTAATAAACCATATTGTTGGCAAGTCCGTCTTTTTCTGTGTAATGTTTGAACATGCCTGTTTTACTGTCGAACCTATTAAGACCACCGCCCATAGTGCCAATCCAGACAATACCCTTTGAATCCTGATAAATGCCGAATATACGGTTACTGCTAAGGCTTTGCAAATTATTGGTAAGATGTTTATATGTGTAAATCTTTTGTGAAACATAATCGAATCTGTCCAGACCATTGTACGTGCCTATCCAAATGATGCCCGCTTGGTCTTCAAAAAGAGCATTAATTATATTATTGCTGATACCATAAGGATTATATAAATTGCTTTTAAATGATTTTAAGTCCCCGTTGTTTTTATCGAACCTGTTCAATCCGTTATTGGTGCCGATCCAGATATTTCCTTTTTTATCTTCGAGCAGGCACCATACTGTATTATCGCAAAGTCCGTTTTTATTGTTGAAGATTTTTATCAGGGATAATTTTTTACGAAGACCTGTGCCAGAAATTACAAATTCTCCTATTCCGAAATTTTCAGTTCCTATCCATGCATTTCCGCTTTTATCAATGATCATTGCCTTGACGTGAATTCCCGATAAGCTTTTATTTGCAAAATTGCTCTTCAGCAAACTGAATTTGTCATTTTTCTTGTCGTAGAGGTCAATGCCCTCATCTGTACCAATCCATATATTGCTGTTTTTATCCTCAAGGAATGACCAAACCAAATTATTATTTAAACTGTTGTCATTATTGGGCATATGCTGGAAATGGGTGAATTTATAAGAGTTACGGTCTATTTTATTTACTCCTTTTTCTGTAGCGATCCAGACAATTCCTGATTTATCTTCATATATATTAGCAATATTATTGTTATTAAGACTATTGTCGTTGTTGGAAATACTCACCAATCTGGTGAATGAATTGTTCTTTTTGTCGAATATATTTAACCCGGAATTCTTTGTCCCAACCCATAAAGTACCCTTATTGTCAACAAATACATAACTGATATGATTGCTGCTGATGCTGTTCTTATCTTTAGGATTGCATTGATAGTGCTGAACTGTTCCTTTTTCAAGATTGATTCTGCATAGTCCATTATCGCTGCCCACCCAAACAAATCCTTCATTATCACAGCATCCCGAAAGAACGGTATCGCAACTTAAGCTGTTTGGATCTGTCGGATTGTGATAAAATCTGGCGAATTGCTTATTCGATATATTATACCTGTTCAATCCCTTTTCCGTTGCAAACCAAATGCATCCTGCTTTATCTTCAAAAATGCTAAATATGCGGTTATTGCTTAAGGAGTTGTTATTGTCCGGTTTCGGGAAAAATTGTGTGACTTTTCGTGTTTGCCTGTCAAGAAGGTTCAAACCGTTTTGAGTGCCTATCCAAAGGTTGTTGTAAGAATCTTCAAATATTGACCATATAGTATCATTGCTAATGCTTGTTCTGTCGCCCGGTTTATGCTTGAATTGAATGAAAGATTGTTTGCCCTTCAAAAATTCATTCAGGCCGCCCTCTGTTCCCACCCATAAATTTCCTTCTTTATCAAGGAAAAGCGAATGAACTGTCTGGTTGCTCAGGTCGTCATCTTTTCCAAGATCGTTGGCTTTGTATACATTGAAATTATACCCGTCGAATTTGTTCAGCCCGTCCCAAGTGCCGAACCACATATAACCCGTATTGTCCTGGGCGATGCAATTGACGGAATTTACCGAAAGCCCCTTTTCAATCTTGATGTTTTCGGAAGTGATTTTGTCAAAGCGGAAATTATATTCCTGAGCAAAAGACTGGATACATATAAAACATGCGATAAAAAATGCAATAAGGAAATTAACATTCCATTTGTAAGGAGGAAGAATCATTACATTCTTATATATTAGTACTATTCCCTTTTCTTTTTAGTGAACCACCTCTTCAGGAAAAAATCCTTATGACCTGGTTTTTCTCTTCTCGATTCCCTCAGCGACTGTTTCATTCTCTTTCTGGTAGCTTTGGTCTGTATCTTATGCTGATGTTTTATTGCTTTCTGGTATTTGATCAATGATTCCTGGTCGTGTTTTGCTTTTAGTTCTTCGGCTTTTTTTTCAGCTTTTTCTGTATTTCCTTTCTTTCCGCCCGAACCCTCTTCCTGTGCAGCAACAAAGAAAGGCAAACAACACATGAGAAATATTATTAGTATCCTATAAGGTTTCATAGATTAAAGTGTGATTAAGCGGTTTTTCAAAAATACAACTTTTTTCCAAAGGGATTATTGTATGGTCAATCTTTTTTTGTTTTTATATTTACAATTAAAATGAATCAAAACAGTATTCTGATATAACAGGAAGAACCTTTGTTATTAATTGTATTTTTGCGCAGTGAAAAACTTTCTGTTTAAAATATTATTTTCATTCTCCATTCTTTTTGCAACACCTGTTTTTGCACAATACAATTTTGATGCCTTTATTGCAAACGCCAAAGCAGATATTGACAAGCATGACTATTTTGAAGCCATTACAAAGCTTAATAAGTGCCTGGTTGTTCAGCCCGAAAATTGCGAAGTGTTTTTTTACAGGGGAATGTGCAAATATTTTTTGCTTGATAATTATGGCGCCGAGGAAGATTTTACGCTGGCTGTTTCTAAATATGGATATTTATTTTATGAAGCCTATCATTATCGTTCGCTGACAAGGTACAGGCTTGGGAAGTATCAGGAAGCTATCGATGATATCAATAAAGTCATTGATAAAAACATTAATAATCCCGAACTGTATATCGAGCGGGCATATATTTATCTCGCCAGCAACAAATTCAAAGAGGCCATCAGCGATTGCAAAAAAGCGTTCGAACTTAAATCATTAGGCGAAGATGTGTTTTTGTGCAAAGCCCAGGCCGAAGACGCTATTTCCGATTACAAAGATGCAGTCGGCGATTATGATGCCGTTGTAAAGATCAATCCGAAGAATGTTGATGCCATTGCCCTGCGCGGAATGACAAAATTCAAAATGTCACTGATACAGGAAGCCGTTGACGATTACAACCTCGCTTTAAAAATAGATTCAACCAGTACTTTGGCGTATTACAGCCTTGCCGATGTTGACGTAAAGCTGAATGATACAGCTAAAGCAATGGAGGATTATAATAAGGTGATCCATTATGAGCCCCGCAATTCCTATGCGTATTTTGGTCGTGCGGTGTTGTATGCCAACCAGAGGAACTATGCCATGGCTATTTCGGATTTTAACAAGGTGATACTTCTTAACCCTAACAATATAGAAGCCCTCTTTAACCGCGCCAAACTTAAACAGGGGGTGGAGGATTATAAGGGAGCGATAGCCGATTACGATAAAGTTATTTCATTGTATCCTTATTTTATGGAAGCCTACTATTACCGTTCGCAGGTCAAGACGCTGCTGAAAGATTTTAAAGGCGCACAGAAAGATATTGAAGTAGGCAAGCTGATGAGCGATATCTTCCATAGCAGCGACAGCCTGCAGTTCAATAAGGATTCGCTGTTGCTCAACAAGCTTAACCACCTGAACGCCGATTTTCATAACACTTCGGACATCAAGCCCGACAATGCCAACAACAACTTTCTCCCTATTTTTTATATCACCGAAAAAGACAGCGCCAACTACAGCATCAGGGATTTTTCACTATTGCTGGAGGACTATAACTTTAAGAACCGGTTGAACCTTTGCCTTAAAAACAAGACTTCGTTCAATAAAGATTCAAGCCTTATGCAAACCGTTAAACAGGCAAATGATAACTCTCCTCAATCGCTATTAGTGCTGGCAATTTATAAATCGGATATGCGGTTACTTAAAGAAGCCAAAGAGTTATTCGACAAAATCATTTTCTCCGACAGCCTTAATGTTATTGCCATATTTGCCCGTGGTATCAACACCTGCCGTGAACTTGAAGCGGAAAACAATACCGGCAGCGACCAGTATATTATTACCAATCCTCAGCGGGAAAAGCTAGAAAAAGAAAGGAAAGATAAATGCAAAGCGGCATTAGCAGATTTTATGAAAACCCTGCAGCTTGAGCCCGGCTTTTATTTTGCCCTGTATAACCGTGCTTATGTGAAGTGCCTGCTGAACGACTTTTATGGCGCCAACTTCGATTACGAACAAGCCATCAAGCAAAACCCCGAATTTGCCGACGCCTACTTTAACAACGGATTCCTGCTGTATTATCTAAACCTGAAGCAGGCAGCCTGCGAAAACTTTAGCAAAGCTGGCGAACTGGGCATTAAAGATGCTTTCTCTATTATTAAGAAGAACTGTAACGGAAATTGATTTCCGTCTTCAGGCGGCAGTCTTCAATTCCCATTCTTTGCCGACTGTTGACTGCCAACTGCTGACTTCATAATTAGGGTAGGGCCAGGATGCCGGTTTATTCCCTGCTTACTTATTCAAATCCTTCCGCCACACTTTTTTAATGTCCGGCGATATTCAATGTTATTTTTGTCACACTATTATCACTCTCGTTTGTTATCCACATATTCGTCCCGTCAAAGGCTATCCCTGATGGGCCATTTCCGGTTCCTGTATAAGTGGTCATACCACCCGAAGAGGTTACTTTTGTCACACTTGTAGTGCCTGTGTTTGTTGTCCACATATTGGTCCCGTCAAAGGCTATTTCTTCCGGGAAGCTTCCGGTTCCGGTGTAAGTGGTCAAACCACCGGTAGGTGTTATTTTTGTTACACCGCTGGTGCCGGGGTTTGTTGCCCACATATTTGTTCCGTCAAAGGCAATACCGTTCCCATTGCCACCACCGTAAGTGGTCATACCACCTGAGGATGTTACCTTGGTTATGCCACTATTACATGCTACCCACATATTGGTCCCGTCAAAGGCTATCCCTTCTGGGTATGTTCCGGTTCCGGTGTATGTTGTCATAGCACCCGCAGGGGTTATCTTGGTTACACTGTTATTACCATAGTTGGCTGTCCACATATTGGTCCCGTCAAAGGCAATAGCTATAGGTTGAGTTCCTGTTCCGGTATACGTAGTCATAGCGCCTGAAGATGTTATTTTTGTTACACTGTTATTACCATAGTTAGCTGTCCACATATTGGTCCCGTCAAAGGCAATAGCTGCCGGATTAGTTCCAGTTCCAGTATAGGTTGTCATTGTTCCATTGGGTGTCACCATTGTCACGCTGTTACCACCCCAGTTGGCTGTCCACATATTGGTCCCGTCAAAGGCAATACCCCGCGGAGCGTTTCCGGTTCCGGTGTAAGTTGTCATACTCAATGGCAGCCATCTGAAAAGCGGGATATTTGTTGGTCCTTGTGCGCCAGTTGGTCCAGTTGCACCAACATTACCTTGTGAACCTGTTGCACCTGTTGGCCCAGTGTTGCCGGTTAATCCAGTACCAGTAGCTCCTGTTGCGCCAGTTGGTCCGACCAAACTTGAAGTACTTATCCATTTTACTACTCCTGTTCCGCTACCATCGTCTCCCAATACTTTCCCCGTTCCCTGATTACCATCAACAACTTTCAGGGTAGTGCCTGTAGCGCCATCCACTTCAAGTTTTGCAGCAGGATATATTGTTCCGATGCCGACATTTGCATCATTTGTTGCACCATTCCAGCCATTAATACTTCCGATTACCACAGCATTGCTTTCGCCTGCAACCGCATAAGCCCCAATAGCTGTTGCGTTGGATAATCCAGAACCTGTAATATCTGCGCCATAGCCAATTGCTGTATTCAGGCTCCCTACAAAGTTGCTGTTATTGGGAAGCGCACCATATCCAACAGCAGTATTACCATATCCTGTTGTATTATAATAAAGTGCATAATCTCCTATAGCTGTATTTTGAACACCATTAGATGTAGAAGTTGGCTGGTTGAAAAATAATGCCATGGATCCTATAGCTACATTATCGCTGTTCCATTCTGTTCCGAAATTATCAAACGATTGGTTTCGTAAAGCATAATAACCTAAAGCGGTATTATAGCTTGCCGTGGTATTTGCATAAAGCGCATCTATTCCAGTTGCAGTATTATTAATTCCAATAGTGTTGTTATAAAGTGCTTCACCCCCAATAGCAGTATTCTCTTCTCCTGTCAAGTTAGAAAATAGCGCTGTAGGGCCAACGGCAGTATTCCAGTTTGATGTATTGGAATAGAGAGCTTGGAGTCCGATGGCTGTGTTAAACTGTCCTAACGAATTGGAATAAAGTGCCTGAAAACCTATACCTGTATTATAAACGTCATTTTCATCATTTTTACCAGACTCATATCCTAGAAAAGTTGAACCATTAGTATCTATTCTGCCTGCCTTTTGATTATTTATCATTATATTAAAGGGTACGTTATCGGTTGTGCCAATGAAATTCGTTCCGTCAACAGTTCCGGAATTTCCATGTAATCCCCAGGCATGTAAAGCACCATCTGCTCCTGTTGAGCCAGTGATTCCAGTAACACCTGTAGCTCCTGCTGTACCTGTTGAACCTGTTGCGCCAGTAACTCCATTACTTCCGTTTGTTCCAGACGAACCTGTAGTGCCGGTTGGCCCAGTAGCTCCGGTTGCACCATTACTTCCGGCAGAGCCAGTAGGGCCTGTTGCTCCATTATTACCATTTACTCCTGTCGGACCGGTTGCTCCTGTTGCTCCACCCGTTCCGGCATTAGCAGCATACATAGCATAGGGAACGGTTAACAACTGCGAGGTTCCCATAGATGTATAACTTGTGGCTCCCGTTGGATCTATCAGCACTTCCATCCAGTAATTTCCGCTTTTCCATGCGATGGTATCAAATTCGCTTGATAATGCAATTCCTGTACCTATTGCTACAGTCAGCAATCCGAATTGATTGGTTACAGGGTCGGGATTGAATATTTCGGTATAAGAAATATTTCCCGTTGCTGAACCACGGTGAATAATAAGTTTAACCCCGATGTTATGGCTTGCTATCGGATTACCTAATGCATCGCGAACTACTGCCTGGTAATTGAATGCCTGTGGCACTTGTGCATAAGCAGTAGGCAGTATGCAGTAGGCAGTAAGCAGTAAAAGTACTGATAGTTTTGTGATTCTTGTTTTCATAGTTTTATATGTTATATTGATTAATTGCTTTATTGTTTAAAGTTCAATCTTACTGACTGCTTCCTGCCTACTGTTTTATTCTTTATTCTTCATTTGTTTTGCACAGCCTTCTGTTCCTGTTCCTTCATCTTTTTATAATCCTTGCCCATTTCTTTCGGATAGCCATAGGCTTCGGGATACAATAATTCACCCTTGTTGCATATATTGCCTGCGCCTTTATCTTCTTCCACGGGTTTATAAAGTTTTTTCATTACGGGGTCGTTTCGGTCTGCTAAAACAGTATAATAAACTTCTTTATTCGGGTCACCGTAAACGGAAAATTCGGTATAAGTAGAATTCCATTCGCAACTAGTACCAAACCACTTTTTGCCAACAGGGGTGAGATTTACCGTAGCTTCGCTGGCTTTTGTCAGGGCGGTAAAATAATCAGGCATTTTTACTGTTGCTTTACCCTCGCCGTCTAACATTACTTTTCCCCTGTAAAGACAAAGGTTCTCAGGCGATTCAACACAATTATGACGCAGTGTTTTATTTAAAGGGTCTAAAGGATGATCAATTAAAAAAGATTTTGAACCAGCAGACATTGCACCTGTTATATTAACTTTCCCAGTGAAATAGCCTGCATAACCTGTGCCGCCTGTATAAGCATACACCGCATCATTTGTACTTGAAACATTACTTATATAGAAATAGCCGGCACAACCTGTGCCATTTGTATTACTATACAATGCAGTACTTGAATTTGAGGCACTGCTTATATTGAAATAGCCGGCATTACCTGTGCCAGTTGCAAAACCTTCCACCGCAGCGCCACTGCCAGTTGCAAGACCATACACGCCAATTCCAGTGCCATTTGTAGTACCTTCCACAGCATTATTATTATTTGAAGCATTGTTTATTTGGAATAAGCCGGCATTACCTGTGCCAGTTGTATGACCATACACCACATTACTTGAATTTGAGGCATTGTTAATAGAAAAGGCGCCAGCCATACCTGTGCCACTTGTAATACCTTCCACCGCATTGCCCATTCCACTTGTATTACCCCACACCGCATTGCCACTCCCATTTGTAATGCCATACACCGCTACATTTGAATTTGAGACATTATTTATTTTGAAATAGCCGGCAGTACCTGTGCCAGTTGTAATACCCTCCACTACAGCACTATCATTTGAGGCATTGTTTATATGAAAATAGCCGGCAGTACCTATGCCATTTGTACCACCTTCCACTGCATTTCCACTGCCACTTGTATAACCATATATCGCATTGCCACTACCGTTTGTTTCACCCGCTACCGCATTATTTGAACTTGAGGAATTGCTTATAAGGAAAAAACCTGCACCACCTGTGCCGGTTGTAACACCATCTACTGCATTATTACCACCACTGCCATCTACCTCCAATGCTGCACTTGGGGTTGTTGTTCCTATGCCCACAAGACCGCCTGCACTTTCATATATAGGAGCGGCTGTACATTCAGCAGAGGTTCCATCTGATTTCAAAATATAATTTGCCGAAGTGCAACCTACCGGACCGGTTGCTCCTGTTGAACCCGCAGCACCATTATTACCAGTGGCTCCTGTTGCACCAGTAGCTCCTGTAACTCCCGGCACCCCGGCATTGGCTGCATACATGGCATAAGGAACCGTAAGCAATTGCGATGTCCCCATAGATGTATAACTTGTGGCTCCCGTGGGATCTATAAGCGCTTCCAGCCAGTAATTTCCGCTTTTCCATGCGATGGTATCAAATTCGCTTGATAATGCAATTCCTGTACCTATTGCGACAGTCAGCAATCCGAATTGATTGGTTACAGGATCGGGATTGAATATTTCGGTATAAGAAACATTTCCCGTTGCTGAACCACGATGAATGATAAATTTAACCCCGATGTTATGATTTGTTATCGGGTTTCCTGAAGCATCTCGTACTACTGCCTGGTAATTGAATGCCTGTGGCACCTGCGAGTATGCGGTGATCAGTGAATAGTAAACGGTAATCAGTAAGATAACCGCTGATTTAATAATTGCTTTTTTCATAGCTGTGTTTTTAAAGTTTTATTTCTTAATCATCGCTTTTAATTCATTAATCTGTTTTTGCAGATCTTCAATTATTGCATGCTGTTTCTGAACTTCTTTTAATAAAAGTACTGAAAGTATCGGATATTGAATAGCATCAGGGATTAACTTTTCTGATGTGCTTCCTTTAATTACATCTTTTTCTCTTGCCCATTCCACAAGCTCCGGTATGATATCTGCAACTTCTTCAGCTATCAAACCAAAATGGCGTGTATTATCAGAGATTGCAGTAAATGAAACTGGCCTTAAATCATAAATCTTTGAAGTATTGATTTCCAGGTTGACAATATCTTTTTTGTATCTTTTAGAAGAAGTTGAGCGTTGAATTTCTCCTGTTGAGGTGTTGTAAAACATATTTGCAGCAGAAGCTGTGGTTGATAAATTACTGGCAGTGCCAAAAAACAGCCCGCTAACGCTTCCATTCCCAATCCTTACCTGATTGCTAGCTGTAGCAGTAGCGCCATTACCTATAGCTGTGGCATTGGTTAACCCGCTTCCTGAAACATCGGCTAAATAACCCACAGCAGTATTATCGTATCCTGTGGTGTTGGTAGAAAGCGCCCACTGTCCTATGGCGGTATTGAGGTATCCTGATGTATTGTTAGTAAGTGCGTTATATCCAACGGCGGCATTTCCCCATCCTGTGTTATTAGCCAAAAGTGCATAGTATCCCATAGCGGAATTTTGCATTCCAGTTGTGTTGGAATAAAGTGCATTATATCCTATGGCTGTATTTACGTTGCCTATAGTGTTTAAATAAAGCGTATTATTTCCTATTGCAGTATTTTGATTACCGTTACTTACAGAAGTTGGCTGGTTGGTATAAAGCGCATTGTATCCTACAGCCACGTTTTCACTGTTCCATGCAGTGCCGCTATTATTATACGATTGTGTAGATAATGCTCCATTACCTATTGCTGTATTTTGGCTTGCAGTATTATTATTAAAAAGCGAATAGTATCCAACAGATGTATTATCATGACCGGTAGTATTGTGCCACATCGAAAAGCTTCCATCAGCCAAATTGTTGGATCCTGACGTATTGAACATTAATGACTGAAAACCATTGGCAGTATTATAGTTTCCTGAAGTGTTGGCATGAAGTGCCTCGTATCCATTGGCTGTATTAGAACCTCCTGTGGTATTAGCTAAGAGTGCAAACGCACCGCTGGCTACATTATCAATACCTGTTGAGTTGCTATATAACGCATCATATCCGCTAGCAGTGTTCAGGGAGCCTGTAGTGTTGGCTTGAAGTGCATAATCACCTATGGCTGTATTTTCATAGCCATTAGTTGTTGTTGTGGGTTGGTTATAATATAATGCATTGTATCCTATTGCCACATTATCGCTGTTCCATGCTGTGCCGCTATTATTAAACGATTGTGTATATAATGCGTTATTACCTAGTGCGGTATTTTGGCTGGCCGTGGTATTTGAATGAAGTGCACTATAACCGTTAGCAGTATT
>JBEKEO010000028.1:0-22280 GCA_050013795.1 Bacteroidales bacterium | reverse complement strand
GGTCAATTCTTTATGATTTCTTCTTTAAATACCACGCCATTCTTCGCTTTCATGGGTTTTAAATCATTAACTAAAATATCAACGATTTCATTTACTAATTTTTCAACAGGAATTTTGAGGAGGGCTGCATCGCCCGATTCAAGTAAGGTCGTATATCCTATTGCTATTACGCTCATTAAAATAGTCATTGTTGAAGCGCTCACTTTTCGCAGCAAGCCTGATTTTTCAAGTTGTCTATAAAAATCGACCCTTTCGTTTCTCATTTCTTTTAACTGCTCATTGAATTTCTTCCTAACAACAGGGTCAACACCTGCTTCGTGAAGTAATAACGTAAACATCGGGACAATTGAATTTTGGTCAAGCTGCGCTATCATAATCGATGATAATATTTTACTTAAATCACCTTTATTCTCTGGTAAAATAGTAAAATTAACAGTAGTTGCTTCTTTCATTTTTTCAAATAAACTTAATAAAACATCGCGTTTATTTTCAAAATAGTTATAAATTGAGCCATCCGCAACTTCAGCTTTTTCGGCAATTTTTTTAATAGTGGCTTTTTCATAACCACATTCCTTAAATACTTCTACAGCCGCTTTAAGTATTTCATTTCTTAAAAGTTCTACCTGCTGCTTTTTGCGCGCTATTTTTTTTGTTTTCATGTGTCAGAAATTACTAATTTGAAATTCAATAAATGAATGATTATTTAATAAAATGAATCACAATATTAATGGTTTTTTTAATATCACACAGATAACCTATCGAAATCCTCAGTACTGTAGGTGGGAAATTTGATAAAAATATAAGGGTTTAAAAGCTTAAGTGGTTTTCTCTATTCCTTATTTTTTTATCTCTTAAACCCCATGTACGCTATTATTAGTAATTTTACAAAAATCCGCAATACCTGGAACATGGGACATAAAAAGAAGAAGAAAGTCAATACGCAAAACGAACTGGTAAACGATATCCTTAAAATATTCGCCAATAACCCTAACCAATCATTTAATTACAAGCAGCTGGCTCACCAGCTATCCATCAGCGACCTTGGAAACAAGCAGTTACTCAATGTTCTGCTTGGCGACCTTGTTGGAAGAGATGCTCTTAAAGAAGTGGGAAGAGGTAAGTACCAGATAAACCCCGCCATGGTTAAGTTTCACGGCTCCACCAAATCCTATATTACAGGTATAGTGGATATGAAGCCATCGGGTAAGGCTTTTATCATTACCGACGAACTTGGCGAAGATGTGGTGATCATGCCCAACAATACCAATAAGGCGCTTAATGGCGACAAGGTTAAAGTATTTGTCTTCCCCAAGCGTAAATCGCGGCAGACAGAAGGGGAGATAGTGGAAATAATTCAAAGGGCTAAGTCGAAATTTGTAGGAATAGTGAGAATGTCCGGTAAGTTCGCTTTCATACTTCCCGATAACAATTCCATGCCGCTGGATATATTTGTCCCAAGCGAGAATCTCAACGGGGCTAAAGACGGGGAGAAGGTTTTAGTTGAAATAACCGAATGGCCTCAGTCGGCAAAGAACCCTTTTGGCAAGATAGTTCACGTTCTTGGAAAACCCGGCGATAACAATGTTGAAATGAATTCCATCCTTGCTGAATTCGGCTTTCCTTTGTCATTTCCCAAAGAAGCAGAAGATGAAGCAAAGAGAATCCCCGATACTATTACCACAGCCGAAATAAGCAAACGCATGGATTTCAGGGATGTTGTAACCTTCACCATCGACCCCGAAGATGCCAAAGATTTTGATGATGCTTTGTCTATCTCGTGGCTGCCCAACGGCAATTACGAAGTGGGTGTTCATATAGCCGATGTTTCCCATTATGTAAAGCCCGGCAACGCCATCGATCAGGAAGGTTACGAAAGAGGAACTTCCGTTTACCTTGTTGATAGGGTTATTCCTATGCTTCCAGAACATTTATCTAACGGCCTGTGTTCCCTTGCTCCCAATACCGATAAGCTGACCTTCTCCGCTGTGTTCGAGCTGAACGATAAAGCCGAGATACTTAACCAGTGGTTCGGCAAGACCATTATCAATTCCAATCGCAGGTTCAATTACGATGAAGCGCAAAAGATACTCGAAACAGGCGAAGGGGATTTTTCAAAAGAATTGCTTCAGTTGAACAAACTAGCTGTGATACTGCGTGAGGCAAGGTTCAAGAACGGTTCCATTGCTTTCGAAACCACCGAAGTGAAATTCAAACTTGATGAAAAAGGCAAGCCTCTAAGTGTTTATATAAAGGAATACAAGGATTCTAACAAGTTGATTGAAGATTTTATGCTGCTTGCCAATCGTAAGGTTGCCGAATTCGTAGGTAAGAAGAAAAAAGAAGAAACACCCAAGACCTTTGTTTACCGTGTGCACGACGAACCTAATCCTGAAAAGCTGAATACCTTTTCACAGTTTGTAAGTAAACTTGGATACCGCATGAAGATCACTTCGCGCAAAAGCACAATAGACTCTTTTAATAAGCTACTGCATGATGTAACAGGCAAAGGCGAACAGAATATGATAGAGAACCTTGCTATCCGCACCATGGCAAAAGCATATTATACTTCTGACAATGTAGGTCATTACGGACTTATGTTCGATTACTACACTCATTTTACTTCTCCCATCCGCCGTTATCCCGACCTGATGGTTCACCGCTTATTGTTTGATTACCTGAATAAACTGCCTTCGGCAAATAAGAATGATATTGAAGAAAAGTGTAAGTATGCTTCTCAGATGGAAAAACGGGCTGCCGATGCGGAAAGGGCTTCCATTAAGTATAAGCAGGTTGAATTCCTTATGGATAAGATAGGTCAGCAGTTCGATGGGGTTATTTCGGGAGTTAGCAAATGGGGATTGTTTGTTGAGGTTGAAGATAATAAATGTGAAGGAATGGTTTCCCTCCGCGACCTGAAAGACGATTACTATTATCTCGATGAAGAGAACTATTGTGTTATTGGCCAGCGAAGTGGCATTACTTATAAGTTGGGCAATAAAGTGAAGATAATTGTCAAGCGCGCCAACCTTTCGCGCAAGCAGTTGGATTTCGAATTTGCTGATAATGTAGTTACTTCAACAACCTCTCAGGGTTATTGGTAAGAAAAGATTTCCACCCTGAATATTTTGTCCCTTCATTTGAAGGACTTTTCTGAAAATAATGGCAAACTGCAACTGCTAGTCCATCGGTAGCATCCAAATATTTTGGAGCTTCCTTATATTTTAAAAGAGTAAATAGCATGGCTGCAACCTGTTCCTTGGATGCATTACCATTACCTGTAATGGATTGCTTTATTTTCTTTGGTGAATATTCAAAAATCGGAACAGAGCGAAACAAAGCAGCAGCCATAGCTACACCTTGCGCCCTGCCCAGCTTTAACATCGACTGCACATTCTTGCCATAAAAAGGGGCTTCAATAGAGAATTCATCCGGCTTATGCGTATCAATAAGCTCAAGCGTTGTCTCAAATATCATCTTAAGTTTTAAAGGCTGATTCTCTATCTTGTTAAGTTTGATAACATCCATTTTAATTAATTCAATTGACTTACCTTTGTCAATTATCAAACCATAGCCCATAATGTTGGTGCCCGGGTCTATGCCTAAAATAATGCGTTCAGCCATTTAGAAATGTATAACAAAGCAAAAGTACATAAAATATACAGTCTTATTATCAAGCTGGTTGTTATTGCAGTGGCGTGCCTTTATATTTATTGGCGCCTGTTTGTTAAAGAGAATATAGGTGATACACTACAATCTTTCCATGCCATTAACACAAGCGCTTTCATTTCGGTTTTGGTTTCCGTTTTCCTTCTTATGTTCCTTAACTGGGGCATAGAATCAGTCAAGTGGAAATATCTTATAAAGAAAATAGAAACAATATCATTTATTAAATCCTTAATCGCGGTTCTAACTGGTATTACAGTAAGCATCTTTACTCCAAATAGGGTAGGAGAATTCGCCGGAAGGGTATTCGTACTCGAAAAAGCCGACAGATGGAAAGCAGTACTTATTACCATGCTGGGTAATTTCAGTCAGTTGCTGGTTACAATAATTGCAGGGGCAATTGGCTTCCTATTCTTTGCCAAAAAATATATTAACCCCGGCGCTACTCAGGAATATTATTTCTATGGTTTGCTGATGATAGTTGTTATAATGGTGGTACTTCTTTTGCTGTTATTCTTCAATGTTTCTTTTTTGACCAATGTAGTAAATCGTTTGCCCGCGAAGCTTGATAAAGTGAAGCAGTATGGCGAAGTGTTTTCTTTATATTCAAAAAGGGAATTGCTCTTAATTCTGTTATTTAGTTTCGGCAGGTATATCATTTTCAATGCACAATTTTACCTGCTATTGCATCTTTTTGGAGTGAATATTCCACTTAACGAAACAATAATGATGACAGCTATGATATATCTTGTAATGGCAGCCATACCTACCTTTGCTTTTACAGAGTTAGGGATAAGGGGCTCTGTGGCGGTATATTTTATAGGAATGTATTTTGAAATGCATAATCCGGCTGGAGCAAATGACCTTGGAATACTTGCTGCTTCTACTGTTCTTTGGCTTATTAACCTTGCTATTCCTGCACTAATAGGGGTATTATTGATTTTTAAATTGAAATTTTTCAGAAAAGATTGATACACTTCGTTCAAATATTAATGTATCTATTCTTAGCATTGTTTGCGTGTTATGCACTATTGATAATTGCATATTCTTTTGGCTGGTTTTCAATAAGAACATGGAAGAGGACGGGAGAAAAGCCATCAACAAAAGTATCCGTTATTGTTCCTGCGCGCAATGAAAGCGAGAATATTGTATCATGCCTTGAAGGTATTAGCTCTCAAACATACCCTGAATCACTTTATGAAATTATAGTTGTCGATGATTCGTCGGATGATAACACTGTTGAGGTTGTTAAGGGTTTAATAAGCAATTCATTATTAAAGAATATCAGACTGATTGAGCTTTCAGACAAGAATATTCATGGCAAAAAGCAGGCAATAACGGAAGCAATTAAAGTCTCCACCGGTGACTTTATCATTACCACTGATGCCGATTGCAGGCTTACTGAAAACTGGATTTCTGCCATTGTTGAATATTATGAGCGTTATAAACCTGCCATGATAGCAGGACCTGTTTGTTTTACTGAAGGAGGAAATTCATTTCAGCGAATGCAGGGACTGGAATTCCTTAGTCTTATCTCTTCGGGAGCAGCTGCTATGAAGTTAGGAATGCCAATTATGTGCAATGGGGCAAACCTTGCTTACGAAAAGGAAGCTTTTATTGAAGCAGGCGGATATGATGCAAATAATAAATACACATCCGGCGATGATATCTTTTTGATGCTTGCTTTAAAGAAAACCTCTAAGAGAAAAATAGCTTTTATTAAATGCATGGATGCTATAGTTTACACGTCTCCACAGCCTACGTTGAAGAATTTCACTAATCAGCGAAAGAGATGGGCATCAAAGAGCAGGGGATATGCTGATATAGCAATTGTATCTGTTGCTCTGCTTGTTTTTCTTTTCAATCTATCGCTTATAGCAAGTGCGGTATTAGCCCTGCTGATTAAAGCATTTCTCCCTGTGTTTCTTATTGGATTTATTGTAAAGATAGTTGTTGATTTCCCCATACTTATAGGAATCACTTCTTTCATGAAACAGAAGAAACTATTATTATTTTATTTTCCTTTGCAGTTGATTTACCCTTTTTATATAATATTAACTGCCTGTTTTGGCTTGTTTGCCAAATTTGAATGGAAGAAACGCAGTTATACTGTTTATGGCAATAAAGAATAAAGAGAAAACAAAAAAGGAAATAGCGCAAATCCCTATAGTGCCCAAATGGAAAGATTATTTCCACAGCAAATGGGCATTGCCATTCATTGTCGTCGCTATCTTTATTACCGGTTTATCTCTGCGACTTTTATCCGATCCCGACCTTGGCTTTCATCTCAAAGCAGGAAAATGGATAGTGGAGAATTGTGCTTTCCCTTCAAAAGATACGTTTACCTATACCGCCAATAATAACTATTATATTAACCTGCACTGGTTGTTCCAGCTAAGTGTTTTCCTGCTTTACAGCATTATCAGCTACAAAGGCCTGAGCATATTAGTTTGCCTGTTATCGCTGTGGCTGCTGTTCCTGTTGATTAAACGACAGCGATTGTTGAATATTCCTATGGGTATAACGGGAGTGTTGCTTTTTGTCAACTATCTTATTATAGAACCGAGAATAGTATTGCGGCCGGAAATGTTTACGTACATCTTCATTACATTCATACTGCTTTTACTCGACAACTATTATTATTTTGGGAAGAAACAACTATTCTATCTGCCAGTCATTATGCTGTTATGGTGTAATATGCATTCGCTTTTCATACTTGGCTTTGTGCTCATTAGTGCTTATTTTATCAGCATTTATTTGCGTGATAAGAAAGTCGATAAACACTTCATATTATGGATGATTGCTTCGGTTGCCGTATGTTTTATCAACCCATATTTTTATAAAGGTTTTACTTTTCCGCTGGAGCTCTTTTCACGCTTTGACAGCAATAATATTTACAATCAGCATATTAAAGAGTTCATTTCCTTTTTTAATCTTGACCATTTTACAGCAAAAGACATAATATTCATAATCTACTTCGTTATCACCATTTTACTGGTTTTGTTCACTTTAATGAAAAGAAAATGGCATGAATTTATACTTATAGCCGTGTTTCTTTATCTTGCCCTTATCTCTATTCGAAATATTCCTTTGTTTACAATAATTGCACTGCCTATTTCTGCAAAGGCCATTAAGGACGTGATTGAATATTTCAGGAACAAAAAAGTCTTTAAATCAGCGAGTTGGATAGAAAAATCGGTTTATTATTTATTGATAATTGTACCTGTTCTTTTAATGTTCAGGCTCTTTACAAACGCTTACTATATTGGTGAAAGCTCGTTTTCAAAAACAGGGATAGGAATAAACGATTACCAGCACCCAACAGCAGCATCAGAGTTTTTAGTTCAGCATAAACTTGATGGGAGAATAATTAATTCCATAGGTTTTGGGGGCTGGCTTGAGTGGAGCATTCCTCAGCCCGTTTTTATTGATGGTCGGCTTGAAGTGATGAAAGAAGACCTTTACAATGAAGTGGTGAAAAGCTGGAGTGGTGGGCTGAAAGATCTAATTGCAAAATACCAGCCCAAGTTGATAGTGTATAGTTATCTGAAATATTACCCATGGACAAAGCAACTGGCGGCTATGCCCGACTGGCGGCTTATCTACGTTGACGGCAATACAGCTATTTTTGCTTCAACGGATTATGCAAAAAATATTCCTTCTTTCGATATTTCTTCACTTACAAAAACTTATAATTTAATTCAATACAATAATGAACAGGAAAAGATAGAGGTATTAAGTGGGATTACACCGAATAGGTTTACAACTTGGATGGAAGGCTTTTATAAACCGGAAGATTTTCAGGCTAAAAGTCTGCTGAATCTGGCTACCTTCTGCTTACAAATGAAGGAATATGTCACTGCCGAAAGCCTGTTCCTTGAAATACTCAAAAGAACCGAGGGCAGGGATTATTTGGTGTATTACGCTTTGGCAGAAATATATGTAGCCACCGCTCAGAATGACAAGGCTGAGGTATGTTATCATAAAATTTTATCATTCAACCCAAAAGACAAAACCGCCCGGCATTCTTTGCAAAATAGCAATACGAATGTGGCTGATACAAGCAATGTTATACATGAAAATAAAGCTGATGATGAAGCTAAGATACTTTTCAATAACGGCAACCTTAAGTATAAAAACGGTGATGCCGAAGGAGCTATAAAGGATTATGACAAAGCCATAGCATTAAAGCCCGATTATTACAAGGCATATAACAACCGAGGCATCATAAAGAGTTCTTTATTACAGCAATACAACGAAGCTATCCCCGATTTTAACAAAGCCATTGAAATACACCCCGATTATGCTGAAGCATACCTAGGCAGGGGAAGCTCAAAATACAATATTAAAGACTATACAGGCGCCTGCAGCGACTGGCATAAAGCTTACGAATTGGGAAACCAACAAGCGAAAGAACAAATAGATAAACTCTGTAAATGAGTTCATCCTAAAGAAGTTAAAGGACATTTCATATAGTTGTGGGATCGTACTAAAGAGTTGATAAGCGCACTCCACGATTCGTTAGGCGCACTCCATGACTTGTTAGGTGCACTCCATGACTTGTTAGGTGCACTCCACGACTTGTTAGGTGCACTCCACGATTTGTTAGGTGCACTCCAAGACTTGATAAGTGCACTCGAAGACTTAATAAATGCTATTATCATTTTGTGTATATACGGTTTCACAATGAAAATTCGACTCTTCATTTTAATATTACAAAGTATTTCTCTGAAATTAACAGGTTTCTTGATGAAAATGTTATAATTTTGTTTTATAAAAGTAATTTTCCGCAATTGAATAAAGCGTCTTTAAAATAAACTTCAAATACAACTATCTTTGAACAATAAAGCACTTACTATAAACAAAGGAACATTTTATGAACAAAAGATTATTATTTTTTGCTGCAATATCCTTTTGCATTACCCAGCTTTTTGCAAAACAAGTTGATGTTAACACTGCAAAGCAGGTTGCTGTAAACTTCTACACACAGCAATATAACAGCTTTCACCATACATCTTTTAAATCGCTTGCTGTTTCTGAATCATTCGAGATAAAAGATAATGGTGTAACGGTTTTCTATGTTTTCAATATGGCCAACAACGGCTTCATTATGGTTGCTGCCGATGATATTGTTCACCCTATTCTTGGATATTCCTTTGAAAGCACTTACTCCGACCAAAATTTGCCTCCGCAGTTAACGGGTCTGATCAACAATTATAAAAAGCAAATCACTACTGATATAGCCACACAATTGCTTCCAACACTTAAAATCAATGATGAATGGACAAGATTGAATAAAACTTCCGATGAATTTAGTTCCGTAAAAGTTACTTTAACTTCATCTGATACTCTTCTTGGCCCTTTAACTACCAGCTTATGGGATCAGGGATGTTGTTACAATGCACTTTGCCCTTATGATGTCGCAGCAAAAAATTGGTGTGATCGTTGCGTTACCGGTTGTACCGCCACAGCAATGGCACAGGTAATGTATTACTGGAGATATCCTTTGCAGGGACAGGGTTCGCATACCGACGCCGATCATAGCTATGGAACACTTTATGCAAATTTCGGGGCAACCACTTATAACTGGAATAAGATGACTGATGTCTGCGCAGGTACAGATTCAGCAATCGCCACCCTGATATATCATTGCGGTATAGCCGTTGATATGAATTATGGGCCTAGCGGATCGGGTGCATATCCGGGTGCAAATAATGCATTAGTTACTTTTTTTAAATATGCTTCGGCCTTACAAGATGTACAAAAATCAAGCTATTCTGATGCGGCATGGAGTGCACTGCTGATTTCCGAACTTGAAGCTAAACGCCCGGTAATATATGCGGGTTTTAATACATCAGACGGTCATTGCTGGGTTTGCGATGGCTACCAGGGTTCGGGTTATTTTCATTTCAATTGGGGGTGGAGTGGGGCATATAACGGATATTATACTATTGCCAATCTGAATCCCGACGGAATGGACTTTGTGCTGGATAATGAAATTTTATACGATATTTATCCAGCTAGCGGTTATCCTTATTATTGCTCTGATACAACAGTTGTGCTAACTTCACCTGCAGGCTCGATTGAGGATGGAAGCGGCCCTTCGGACTATAAGAATAATGATAACTGCAGTTGGCTTATTTCTCCTTATGAAGCCGACCATATTAATATAAAGTTCGACAATTTCAGCACTGCTGATTCGGGAGATGTTTTAACCATTTATGATGGACCCAATGATTCATCCCCCATATTAAAATCCTATATAGGAACAGATACGGGGACAGTTTTTCCCGTTGCCATTTTTTCAACATCACCAACTGTGTTTTTAAAGTTTATTACGAATGGAAGTGGAACATCTTCGGGGTGGAAGCTGACGTATACAACAACTTATCCGGTTTTTTGTTCAGGAATAAATACACTTACTGCTCCATCCGATACATTCAGCGATGGCAGCGGATCATATAATTACTTTAATAATTTAGATTGCAAATGGATGATACAACCTCCGGGCGCAGGAAGTGTGACGCTCCATTTTTTGAACTTTAATACAGAACCCACTTATGATGTTGTAAAAGTTGTTGACCCTGTTAATAGAACCACTTTGGGCATATATTCTGGCGCGACCATCCCTCCCGATGTTACCTCAAACAGCGGGCAAATGCTTGTCCAGTTTACCACGAATGCAACAAACGCTGCTGATGGCTGGTTGGCATTTTATACGTCTTCCCCTACGGGAATTGAAGAATATAATTCAATAAATGAATTGACATTATACCCTAATCCTGTTAACGGCAACCTGCAAATTGAGGCACCTCTTAATGCAAGAATAGAAATTTTTGACATACAGGGACAGTCATTAACAATACTCACTGCAAATAATAGCAAAACGAATGTGGATGTTTCATCATTTTCAAACGGAGTTTATATTGTTGAACTGAAAACAGACAAAGGAGTTACTGTAAAAAGATTTGTGAAAGAATAATTCGGGTTTAGGCAATCGTCTATTAATATAGAATTCGAACTAAATTCTTTTCATCATCAAAGTTTCAGCAATTTGTAAATCAAGCGGAGTGGTTATTTTGATATTCTCAATATTTCCTTCAACAAGGTAAATTTTCCCACCAAGGTTTTCAATAACAGTAGCATCGTCAGTAAAAACATCATCATATTCTTGCTCATATGCTTTTTTCAGCAATTCAGCACGGAAACATTGCGGTGTTTGTATAGCGCGGACATTTTTCCTGTCAATTGTCCTGGAATATTTTTCTGTTAGCATCCGCAAAGAATCATTAACAGTTACACAAGGAACTGCGGTACCTTTTTCTTCGGCGTAATCGAAAGAGCGTTTTATCACTTCTTCCGCCACCAGAGGTCTTACGCCATCATGCACGGCGACAAGGCTGTCCGAATTATTAACATGAGATAATCCGTTCTTTACAGAGTGGAAACGCGTTTCTCCGCCTTCGGTGACAGTATGAATAATATTAAAGTTATATCGTTTGCAAAGTTTTGACCACTCATCGATATGCTCTCGGGGAAGAACCAACACTATATTTATCTTTTCATCGTACTGATAAAAAGCATTAATTGAATGCATTAAAATGGGGATACCATTTAGGCATAGAAACTGCTTAATAGGTTCTAACCCCATCCTTTTTCCTGTTCCACCGGCAACTATAATTACATATTTTTTCAAAACAAGACAGACATTAAAAAACCTGTCTTTTCAGACAGGTTTGTGTTTATAAAATCAGCATGGCATCGCCATAAGTGAAGAATTTGTATTTCTGGGTTACTGCTTCTTTATAAGCTTTCATCAGGAAATCAAAACCTGCAAAAGCAGCTATATGCATCATTAATGTTGACTGAGGTAAATGAAAATTGGTAATCATTGAATTGCCAATGCTGAATTCGTAAGGCGGAAATATGAATTTATTGGTCCACCCATTAAATGGTTTCAGCATTCCCGAGATAGTAACAGAAGATTCTACCGTACGGGATGCAGTGGTTCCGACTACACAAACCTTTTTCTTGTTTTCTTTCGCTTTATTCACTATTTGAACAGCTCTTTCATCTATAATTGCCTGTTCCGAATCCATTTTATGTTTCGAGAGATCTTCCACATCAATGCTCCTGAAAGTGCCAAGCCCCACATGTAACGTAACTTCAGCATATGATACACCTTTTAATTCAAGCCGCTTCATAAGCTCCCTGCTGAAATGTAAGCCTGCTGTTGGAGCAGCAACGGCTCCTTCGTGCTTTGCATAAATGGTTTGGTAACGCTCTTTGTCTTCAGGTTCAACGGGGCGTTTAATCAATTTAGGAAGAGGTGTTTCTCCTAGGCTCTCTATAGTTTTCTTAAATTCATGATAGGGTCCGTCAAATAAAAAACGTAGCGTCCTTCCTCTTGATGTTGTATTGTCAATTACTTCAGCCACAAGGTTATCATCATCGCCAAAATATAGCTTGTTCCCAATACGTATCTTTCTAGCGGGGTCAACTAAAACATCCCACAACCTTGCTTCGTGATTCAACTCCCTTAGCAAAAACACTTCAATCTTGGCGCCTGTCTTTTCTTTTGTACCATATAAGCGGGCAGGAAAAACTTTGGTATTATTAAGTATCATTACATCACCATCGCCAAAATAACTCAGGATATCTTTAAACTTTTTATGTTCAATCGTTTGTGTTTTTCTGTTAAGAACCATCAATTTACAATCCTCCCGATTTTTTGAAGGATAGTTTGCTATTAATTCGGGGGGCAGATGGTACCTAAAATCGGATAATTTCATTTAATGTGGTGATTATATGTTTGTGATTATTTTTTTATGAATAAGGGTGCAAAGATAATATATCAAAAAGGCGAAGTCCAGTATTTTGCCATAAATTTTTCAAAATTCTTACCAAGGAGTTGTTAATTAAAGTTAACAACAAACAATTAACGATGAAAATGATTGTTTATTGTTGCATTATCTTTTGTTCAATTTCTTCAAGGGTATTTGATTGTCCTATGTGGAATTCTCCTATACGGGTCCTTCGTAATTCTGATAAATATGCTCCGTTATTGAGTTTTTCTCCAAAATCTCTTGCTAAAGAGCGTATATATGTTCCTTTTGAACAAACAACCCGAAAACCGACTTCTGGGAGTTTTATGTGGGTAATCTCAAATTCGGAAATTGTGACATCTTTGGGCTCCATTTGTTTCTCAATTCCTTTCCTTGCAAATTCGTAAGCCCTTTCGCCTTCTATCTTTTTAGCTGAAAATAAAGGAGGAATCTGCTTAATATCACCGATATATGTCTTTGCTATATTAAATATATCTTCTTCGCATATTCCATTAATGTCATAGGTTTTGTCAATCTCAGTTTCCATATCTGATGATGGGCGTGTAGCTCCTAAGGTTATAATACCTATATATTCTTTTTCTTTCCCCTGAAATTCATCAATTTTCTTTGTGAAGTTTCCCGAACAGAGTATGAGCAAACCTGTTGCAAGAGGATCAAGAGTGCCTGCGTGGCCCATTTTTATTTTTTTTATCCCAAGATGGTACTTAATAAGGCACCTGATCTTGTTCACAACATCAAAAGAAGTCCAATCATAAGGCTTGTCAATTAGTATGACCTCACCTTTTTCAAAATCGAATGGAGACATGATTAAATTGAAGTTATCGGTATTCCGAATGCGATAAGTAAAAGAATAATTGCTCCTATAGCTATGCGATAATATCCAAATGCTTTAAAGCCATATTTCGTAAGAAATGAAATGAAGCTTTTTATTGCAAACATGGCAACAACAAATGCAATTATATTTCCGATAACCAGCAACTGAATATTGTGTCCGTTTAATAATTGTGGTTCATGTTTATATGCGTCCCAGACACTTTTTAAAAAAGCACCTGCAAGAGTAGGTACAGCAAGGAAAAAAGAAAATTCGGCGGCAAGCTTTCTGTTTAGTTTTTGCTGCATACCCCCGATAATAGTAGCAGCACTCCTGCTGAATCCGGGTAAAATAATTGCCAGTATTTGGAAAATACCAATCGTAAAAGATTTTTTATAGGAAACATTATCCAAATCATTTATCTTAGTATTTTTAAACCAATTGTCAACAAATAAAAGCAGGATGCCACCAAGAAAAGTGATGATCGCAATGATAAAAGTTTCACCAAGCAGCTTATCTATATAATTTTTACACAATACGCCAACTATAACAGAAGGGATAAGGGCAACAATCAGCTTTAAATAGAAGGTAATTTTTGTGAAATCGAAAAACTTTCTCCAGTAAAGCACAATGACAGAAATGATCGCACCGAATTGTATGGCTTCTTCAAAAAGTTTTGTGAATGCCTCTTTTTCTATCCCCATAATCGAGGAAGCATACACCATGTGTGCCGTTGAAGAAATGGGCAGGAATTCAGTAATGCCCTCAACAATTGCAAGAATAATAGCCTGAATATATGACATAGAAAACAGAAAATTACTCTTTTACTTTCGGCTTTTTCATGATTGCAAAAATCTCGATTACGAAACCTGTAAGCAAAAGAATCGGGGCAAGTGTTATTCTTTGGAAGTTAAAAAGATCCCAACTGAATTTATTCGGATCATCGGAACCGCCGCCTATCATAAGGATATAACCTAATAACAGGAATGCCAGACCTAAAAACATAAGTTGGTAATTCAATTTTCCAAAAGCAAATTGTTCTTTTTCTGTTTTTTTATCAATTGTTTGCCTGCCTGCCGGCGAGGCAGTTTTTTTAATATCTGCCATAGTATAGTTTTCTAATTAATGATAATATAAAAAATCTGTTTTAATTCTTAAATATTTCCTTACCGCCAGCAATGTGGATGCCCAGGAAATAACCAGTCCTAAAACGGTGACAAAGATAAACAGTTTAATGAATAATGCAGCATCCTGAAGTTCCCTAAGTTCGGGAATTTTTTTCTGGGCAAAATAAAGAGTGAAAACAAGTAAGACAATAGTTATCACCGAGCCTATCAGCCCCTGTATTATTCCTTTAACCATGAAAGGCTTCTGAATGAATTTCTCGGTGGCGCCTATCAATTGCATGGTGCGTATCAGAAAACGCTTTGAATAGACAGAAAGGCGAATAGTATTATTTATCAGGGCAATGGCAATAATAAGCAAAAGAGCGCTGAAACCTAATATAATAAGGCTTATTTTCCGAAGGTTTTCGTTAACCATTGTAACAAGCGATTTTTGGTATGAAACTTCTTTCACACTTTTATTTCTCTCCAGTTCATTTTGAAGAACCGTAAGGCTGTCGGAATTGGCAAATGTAGCTTTAAACCGGACTTCCAGGGAAGAAGGCAGCGGATTATAGCCAAGGAAAGTGATAAAATCTTCCCCTATGTCCTTTTGCAATTCTTTAGCTGCTTTATCTTTTGTAATGTATTCAGTTGATTTTACATAAGCTCGCGCATCGAGCGATTTCTGCAACTGGAAGATATCAGCTTCTTTCACATCGTCGTTCAGGAAAACAGTGAACCCGATATTTTCTTTTACATAATCGGATAACTTTTTAGCATGCATAATGATAAGCCCGAGCAAACCGAGCATATACAGCACAAGGGTTATTCCCACTATTGTTGAGAGATAGGAGGTAGTTAGCCTGCGCCTTGCATATTTATCTTCGTTTGCAGCCATATTTTTGAAACGGGTAAAAGTAATAAAAATATTTTATAGCAAAAAAGACTTCACATTAACGAATCCCTTTCTGTATAATATCGAATAGCGGACAAGGTAAGAAGAATGAATGGCTGCTGCCGGCTTCTTTTTAAGCCAGGTTAATGATATATAAAATGCTCCATGGTCCCGATTTTTCAGGGTGGTGAATATCAAACCAGCGGAAGAAAACATACATTATTTTCCCGGCATTAGCTCCCCCGAAATCGTGGGTAAATAACGCATGGGTGGAAACATCCTGCAATGAGCAATCGGCTGTGCTTATGGGTACCGCCGCCTGTGTTTGTCCTGCTCCGGCGCGGCTATCAATGCGATAGCTCATTTGCACAATTTTACCATTTGGACAACTGGAATGTTTGGCTTCATGGCTGGTTTTGCACGATAGTTCATATACGCAGGAACCTAAAGGTTTAAAAGAAGCGAATAATTGATCTTCGGTTAATCCGGCTGCCCTGCGCGCTGAGCTTGCCACAGGCAATATACCAATGGTGGCGCGGTTTTGCACCGTAAATGCCGAATTATATAACACAAATTCTTTGTTCCAGGGACGAAGAGTTTTTTTCAGAAAATTCTTTTTATCGTTGGTAAACTGCTTTGACTGAGCCGGAGCGCAGCCTCCTTTAGCGCTTACCGGCAGCCATTCGGACTGCAGGGCTGTAATGGCAGGCATTACAATATTATCCCAGCGATAAATTGCCCTTGCAAAAAAATAGGGAAACCCGTCGGGAGCGGGTCCTCCCGTAATAAATCCCTGTATCTGTGTTGCATAATTTGCCAGCCAGACCATAAAAGGGTAGTTGCCCGCGGGAATACTTTCTACTTTGTGAGCCATTTGCTTGAGTATTTTTATTTGTTTTTTAAAGGCTTTTTACCATTTACTGTACCGCCTGCAACATCAGAAGTACGTACTATATTATCAGAAGTAAGTACTGCGGCATTTACAATACCATCCGTAAAATCAGAAGTACGTACTGTAGTCGTAGAAGTACCGCCTGCAAAATCAGGAGTACACACTGTAGTATTAGAAGTACCGTGTTCTGAATTAGAAGCACGTACTACAATGCTTAAAGGGAGTACTTCCGAGATCAAAAAGAGCTGTTTAAAATCTCTAGAGCGTACTGCCGACATGGAAAATCGGTCTATAGTTGCTGCACGCACGCCTTCCATGTTTGTCGTATGTCTGTTGGTCAGGTAGGTAAACTGCTTACTTTTTAAATATTAAATTTATTCCGTTTTTCAGCCTACGCCATTACTTCTTTTTTCCGAAACATCCCGATTATTATCTTATTTATTTCGTCTTCGGATAATATCGTATCAACCTGTTTCGCTTTGTTAAAAACCATTTCAACCAATTCGTCGGTGGGGTTTATATTCCTGTCTTCAAGCCAGAAGATCACATTCGATTTGCCGCTCATGGGGCCTATTTCTATTCTTTGTTTCAGCCCCACCATGCTTGCCGGAACCCCGCAATACACAGCATCGGCCAGCCAAACATCGCTTTCTTTTTTCATGGCTTTTATCACGGTGGCGGCGTGAACGCCTGTGGCAGTCCTGAAAGCGTCATTTCCAAGTACAGGATAATTGCATGGCATCGGAACATTGCATGATTCACAAATCACCCTGCAATATTCGGGCAGCTTGGTGAGCACATTATCTATCCATCCCAGAAGTTTAAGATTTACCAGAAGCAGGTCCATCGGCGTATTTCCGCTGCGTTCGCCTATGCCCTGTCCGCAACCGTGAACCCTGTCGACACCCGCAATAATGGCATCAATGGTATTGTTAAGGGCAAGCCCCCTGTCGTTATGTCCATGAAAATCGAGCTTAACATTAGCGCCTGTTTCTATAATAATATCCTTTACAAACTTGACCAAATTCCTAATGCCCGAAGGTGTGGCATGTCCTACGGTATCGCAAACGCAAATGCGCTCGGCGCCATTATCAATAGCGCATTTGTACAAAGCACGTATGGTTTCGGGATGCGCCCTTGTGGTATCTTCGGTAACATACATCACGGGGATATTGTTATCCTTGGCAAACTTTACGCTGTCCCGGGTATTTTTCAGCATTCTTTCCATCGACCAGTTTTCGGCATAGCTCCTTATGGTGCTTGAACCGATGAACATATCCACGCAAACAGGGATACCTGCTTTCTGTGAGATTTCCACAATTGGGGCTATATCCGCTTCCACGGTTCGTGCGGCACAACTGGCTTTGATTTTCAATTTATTGTTGCTGATCTCTTTTGCAAGAACAGTAACATCCTTAACCACCATTGGCCCTGCGCCGGGCAGTCCGATATCGGCCGAATCAATACCCAGTTCATTCATCAGGTGAAGTATCTTTATCTTGTCTTCAATCTGGGGATTTCTGATGGTTGGCGACTGCATGCCATCTCGTAGTGTTTCGTCATCAAATTCAATTTTTTGTTTTGGTCTTTCAAGGGTTTTACCCTGAATGTTCCAGTCGTATATTAATTCATGCTGTTTCATATAACTGATGTTTATGTTTTAACCTTGTAAAATTCTTCTGCCTTTTGTCAATATATGGGCAGGAAGATGTTGTGAAAATATTTCCGTTGCATTATCAATAACGTCATAATCCATGTGCTCAAAACCTGAATAGGAATAAGGGATATTAAGCGCATCGTATTTGGCAGAGCCATAAGGATGAAAAGGCAAAAGCGAAACCTGTTCAATTGCCTTCCCTGTTTTCTTCAGCAACAGCGCCATTTTGTCCCAGATAAATTCATTGTCATTATAACCCGGCACAACAGGTATCCGTATCCAAATATGGGAAGTAGGGATTTCTGCCAGCTTAAATAAATTTTCAATGGTCAGTTCGGTTTTTAAATTTTTATCATCAATGTGTTTTAAATCTATAAGCCACAGGTCAACCACCTTGATAAACTTACTTATCACATCCCATTTATATGTTAATGCGGTATCGGCGGCAGTATGAAATCCCGCGTCTTTGGCTTTTTTAAACAGTTCAAAAGAAAAATCAGGGACGAACAGAGGGTCTCCGCCCGATATGGTCAGCCCGCCTTTTGTTTTCCTGTACATGATATCGAATTTCCGCATATCGGAAATAATATCTTCTGTTGAAAATACTTTTCCCGCGTATTCAAGGGTATTGGTAGGGCAGGCATCAGCAGCCTTAATAAACTTATCCGCATTTTTGTTGTCAACAACAACGGGAGTAATTTCAGGATTAGCATTGATAGCTTCCGTACAATTGCCGCAGTGAATGCAAAATTTAGGATAAGTGAATATTTCCTGCTTAGGTGATTTTGTTTCGGGATTATGGCACCAGGGGCAGTTAAGATTGCAGCCTTTAACAAAAACTACATACCTGCACCCGGGGCCATCTAAAATTGAATCCTTAACGATTTTAGTTACTAAGCACTTTTCCATTGCTTAGTTTACTTGAACGGTTCTGCGAAGGATCATTTCCTGTAAATCTTTTGTCAGCTTCACCCAGTTTGCAGTATAGCCAGATACCCTTACTGTAAGGTGAGGATATTTCTCGGGATTTATTTGTGCAGCTCTTAGCACTTTAGGGTCAACAACATTGAACTGTACTTGCGACAGTCCATTGCTGCACCACATTTCCATAAGGGCTTTCATCCATTCAATACCTTGTTCGCCATCGAGCATTTCGGGGGCTATCCATTGGTTGAGCAATAATCCCTTGGTTCTGCGGTGGTCAACTTTGCTGCCTGATCTCATTACGGCAAAAACTCCATTCTTATCAGTGCCATGATCCGGAGATATACCACCATCAGCTAAAGGAAATCCGAATAATTTCCCATCCGGTAAAGCGCCTGTCCATTTTGCCGAAGCAATATATTGAGAAACACTTTGAGCCAGTATTGACCAATATCCACCGTTTATATCGTAGGTAGATTTGGCAACATCAGAAAACATTCGTATTACCTCATAAGCAATATCATCAACATAATCATCATCGTTACCGTATTTGGGAACCTTGTTTATCACTTCCTGTCTAAAGTCTTCCTTTCCCTCCCAATTTGTTTTCATTGCATTTACGAAATCAGAAATGGTATATTTTTTATCTTCGAAAACCAATTTCTTCATTGCTGCCAACGAATTAACCACATTAATAGCACCGATAACATTCATCCAGTAATTATTCGGGTAATCTTCGTAATTCACGGCATCAATTCCTTTTTCAAGTGGCGTCCTGTGAAACGCCGATGCAAGAGGGTTGGGACGATAAAGCTTTTCATAATGTCTTGAAAGGTTACGGACATTGACTGCGGTTCTTACCGAAAATTCGAATTGCTTCTCTACGGCTTTAAAAATATCGGAATAAGACCTGAATTCGGAAGCCGGTTTTTCAACTGGGCCTAATTGCTTGCCTGTAGTGATGCATTTCCCTTCGTTCAATGCCAGCTCCATTGATTTTGCCGCAACAATTTCAAGGGCTAATCTTTTAGTTGTATTGCACGAATCAACGGGACAAACAGAAACGCATCCAACCACTCCTGCATTCCTTGCAGCTTCTGTTGGCATTCCCTGCCCTTTAAGGCTTGAAATAACCCATTCAAGATTGGTGAATGAAGGATAACCCAATCCCGCTCTAACTGTTTTTATGGCTTCCTCAAGCGAAGATTCTCTCATGTCCTTGTGGTAAAGGATAGAAATAGTAGGCTGATTACAGCGTACACATCTTGCTGCTTGAAGTATGGTGTCGGTCAATTCGTTGCAGGCATCTGAGCCATCTTTGTTCACTCCGCCTATTGTCCATATCGGCAAAGCGCCATTCCCTTCAAAATGCAGCCTTCTCACCCTTGAGAAAAATCCACCCAAGGCTTCTACCTTCATGATAAGGCATTCGATCAATTCCTGCGCTTCGGCACGTGTGATATTTTTTTCAACGATCACATCCTTTTCGTAAAAAGACCACAGGCATTGGTCAAGTCGGCATAATGAACCAAAAGATGCGCTATCGATGCAATTCAGGATAAGATGTAGGAAGAAAAATCCCTGGCATGCTTCATGAAAACTATTGGGTTTGCCCTTGAGAACAGTTGAAAGTACTTCGCTTAATTTTTTTAATTCTTCCGCTCTTTGGGAGTTTGCTTCATTCAACGACATTTCCAATGCCAGATTGCTGAACCTGCCTGTAAATATTTCAAGCGCATCAAGCGATATGAGCATAGCTTCATATTCATACCTTTTGTTTATCAACTCTGACAAATGAGTTGAATTGCCTTTGTCTATTTCATTAAAAACCTCGTCGAATTTTTCTTTTATCTTTTCCCTTATTTTGGAGGATCCGTTAACAAAAGTATATTCCCAGTCGGGCACGCAGTGCTGTATCCCGTCTTTCCACGTAAAGGAAATAAACGAAGATGCCGTATTGACAATATCCCTTGTTTGTTCACTCATATTTTCAGCCACTTTGCTTGCAATGGTTTTACCGTTCCAGAATTTCACAAGTTCTTCAGCAGCTGGTTTGTCTTGTTCCGGCACGTACCCATCGGCAATGGCTTCGGTAAGCAGGTTAACATTTATTTCCGGAAATATGGGCAGAGCATGAGGATTGGCATGGGGATTTCCGACTATCAGCTCATTGTCTAAAATAGCTATCGGGATATGAGAAAGAACGTGTTTCAGCACTTTTGCTCTTCTGATCACCGGCTCGTCGGATTGCAATTCCTTATATGCTTCAGTGTATAATATAGACCTTGTGATATCCACATACACCCCTTCTTCATACTTGCCGTTATAGCAGGCTTTTGAGACAAGGTCTTTTTTTAATTGCTGCACCCTCAGAGTGCTACCAATTGTTGATTTTTCAGATGTAGTTTCTAATAATGTTTCCATCTTTGGTTAATATTTGATTTTTATTAAATTTTATTTTTTGTATTTTAATAACAATAAAATGCTTTATTGTCTAATATATCGTGCAATTTTAGTTTTTTTTCAACCTATCGCTCGTGATACATATCATAAACAAAAATGATTAATATCATATTTGTTCGGACCTAAAGAAATAAGACAGATAATCAATTGTCCGTTAATTCTTTTTATTTTCTTTTCGCCGATATTCACTGCTTCTACTGTTGTATTTAAAATATTCACTGATATTTTCTAATTTCGCAGAGTCTTAAAACCATTTATACCCATTATGGATTATAATTTCCGCGAAATAGAGAAGAAGTGGCAAAAATACTGGAGTGATAATAAAACATTTAGGGCTGAGAATAAATCTAATAAACCCAAATACTATGTTCTTGATATGTTTCCTTACCCATCTGGTGCAGGATTGCATGTGGGGCATCCACTGGGTTATATAGCTTCCGATATTTATGCAAGATATAAACGACTGAAAGGTTTCAATGTGTTGCATCCTATGGGATATGATGCTTACGGTCTTCCTGCCGAGCAATATGCCATACAGACAGGGCAACATCCAGCAATCACAACTGAAAATAATATTAAAAGATACCGCGAACAACTTGATAAGATAGGTTTCTCTTTCGATTGGGAAAGGGAAGTTAGAACCAGCGACCCCGCTTATTATAAATGGACACAATGGGCGTTTATACAGCTTTTCAATTCCTGGTACAATAAGAAAACTGAAAAGGCCGAAGCCCTTGCTAATCTTATCAAAGAATTTGAAAAGAATGGAAATGCTTCCGTAAATGCAGCTTGCAGCGAATGTCCTGAATTCTCTGCTGCACAATGGAAAGCCATGAGCGAAAAGGAGCAGCAGGAAACCCTGATGAATTACCGTCTTGCTTATCTTGCCGATACCATGGTTAACTGGTGTCCCGCACTTGGAACTGTTCTAGCCAACGATGAAGTAAGCGAAGGATTTTCCGTTCGCGGCGGTCATCCTGTGGTAAGGAAAACCATGAAACAATGGTCGCTCCGCATTACAGC
>JBEKEO010000027.1:0-22594 GCA_050013795.1 Bacteroidales bacterium | reverse complement strand
ATATCGGATGTAGATGGCGACATTAATGGTTTTGAGTATTCACCGGATATGAAACATATCTTATTTATTAAAGATGTAAAACTCGACAAAACGGTTAACGATATGTATCCTGATCTTCCTAAAGCAAATGCATTTCTGATTACCGATATGATGTACCGCCATTGGGATGTTTGGACTAACTTCTCATACAGTCATGTTTGTATTGCTCAATATGATACAGCTACTCATAAAACAGGTACTTATACTGACATTATGAAGGATGAAAAATTCGATTCACCTTTAAAGCCTGATGGAGGAATGGAACAGATAACCTGGAGCCCCGACGGTAAACTGATTGCATATACCTGCCGGAAACTTCATGGAAAAGATGAAGCGCTAAGCACAAACAGCGATATTTATATTTATAATATTGAAACAGGCAAAACGGAAAACATCAGCGAAGGCATGCCCGGTTACGACCAAGACCCTGTCTTTTCAAACGATGGAAAGAAAATCGTGTGGAGCAGCATGAAAACTGCCAATTATGAATCGGACAAAAAACGCATTATGCTTTATGATTTTGCCACCAAACAGCATACTGATCTTTCGGGCAGTTTTGAAGAAAGCGCCACCAATTTCAAATGGGATCCGCTTAATAACAACATCATTTATTTTATCAGTGGCGTGAATGCTACTTTCCAGGTTTTCTCCATTGACATTACAAGTAAAAAGATTACTCAAATAACTAATGGTGTTCACGATTATACTGAACTAACAGCCTCTATATATAAACCGGTTAATTCAGCCAAACCCCAGACTGTATTGTATGGAGCTCAAATGTCGATGTCATTGCCAACGGAAATCTTTTGGATAAAGGAATTAAAGAGTGATGTTAATCCTATACAAGTAACATTTACAAACAAACATATCCTTGATTCAATTAAACTGGGAAGTGTTGAAAAACGCTGGGTAACCACTACCGATAATAAGAAGATGCTGGTTTGGATTATTTACCCTCCCTACTTTGATAAAACAAAGAAATATCCTGCATTGCTTTATTGCGAAGGTGGCCCGCAGAGTGCAGTAAGCCAGTTTTGGTCTTATCGCTGGAATTTCCAGATGATGGCTGCCAACGATTATATTATTGTAGCACCTAACAGACGCGGTCTTCCTACCTTTGGTCAGGAATGGAATGATGAGATAGCCTGTGATTATGGAGGTCAGAATATGAAAGATTATTTAACAGCCATCGACAGTGCCTCTGCTTTGCCTTTTGTTGATAAAGATCATCTGGGAGCCGTTGGTGCAAGTTATGGCGGATATTCTGTATACTGGCTTGCCGGTCATCATAACAAGCGTTTTAAAGCATTCATTGCTCATTGCGGCATGTTTGATTTTACAAGCTGGTATAGCTCAACTGAAGAAATGTGGTTTGCCAACCATGATTTAGGCGGTCCGTACTGGCAGAAACCGCAACCCAAGAGTTATGAATTCTCACCTAATAATTTTGTTGGAAACTGGGATACTCCTATTTTAGTTGTTGAAGGCGCCAACGATTTTCGCATTCCTTACACTCAGGGAATAGAAGCTTTCGATGCTGCTCAATTACGCGGTATTCCAAGTGAATTTCTCTTCTTCCCCGAAGAAACGCATTTCGTTCTTAAACCACAAAATAGTGTACTATGGCAGCGTACTTTTTTTGCCTGGCTTGACAAATACCTAAAAGTAAAGAAATAGGATGACAAGAGTTAAACTGATATATTTCACAAATCAGGGCTAAAGCCCAATTATTCTAATATTATTATTAACCCCAGACTTAAGTCTGGGGTTAATAAGACAGGAAACAGATAAGGGACTTTAGTTCTGAATAAAAGAAATATTTAATAAGCGAGTTAATAGGATAATAATGATACGTATCAATACATGATTAAATTTAATCACATGAAAAGAAATATTCTTCTTCTTGCTACAGTTTTCACTATTAGCTTTTCATTCTTATCTTTTTACAGTGCTGCACAAACTCCCAATTGGATAAGGGTAAGGAGTGCAGGACAAGATTGCAATGGCTATTCAAATTCAATTGCCGTAGATGCTTCAGGGAATACATACATTACAGGATATTTCTACAGCGACACGCTCACTTTTGGTTCAATTACTCTGACAAATAACGATAATACGGGCAATTCTTCGGATCTTTTTCTTGCCAAATTTGATGCCAATGGAGATGTTCTTTGGGCACAAAGTGCAGGCGGGGCGAATAGCGATGGGGCTAATTCCATTGCATTGGATGCATCGGGAAATATTTATGTGGCAGGATGGTTTTACAGCTCTTCTATAACATTTGGTTATTATGCTTTGATAAATGCTGATAATACCGGCAATACTTCCGATTTGTTTGTTGCAAAATTCAATACAAATGGAAATGTGATTTGGGCGAAAAGTTTTGGCGGTGCTGATGATGATGCCGCGAATTCTGTTGCTGTTAATGCTATAGGGAATGTTTATCTGACAGGATATTTTTATAACGACACCTTAACATTTGGTTCCACTTCATTGACAAATGCAAACGGCTATGATGATATTTTTCTGGCAAAACTTGATACAAGTGGAAATGTGATATGGGCAAACAGCGCCGGAGGAACAGATAATGCTTTGGCAAATTCAGTTGTTGCTGATGCTTCAGGTAATGCTTACGTTGCCGGTGGTTTTTATTGCGATACCCTTTCCTTTGGTTCCATTTCTCTCATAAATGATAATGCCGGTTATGAAGACATCGTTCTTGCGAAATATGACAGCAGCGGGAATGTGCTTTGGGCTAAAAGCGAAGGCGGAGCGAATGATGATGCTGCCTATTCGGTAACAACAGACGCTTCAGGGAATGCTTACCTGACCGGAAGTTTCAGAAGCGCAACTCTTGCCATTGGCACCAGTGTATTGATGAATTCAGATACTACAAATAGCACAGAGGATATATTTCTTGCAAAATATAATGCCAATGGAAATTTGTTATGGGCAAAAAGCGCAGGAGGGACTGAAAGTGATGATGCCTATTCCGTTGCTGTTGATGCCTTGGGCAATTCATATATTACAGGAAGATTTAACAGTCCTGTTATTAAATTTGGTGTAGATTCTTTGACGAATGTTGTAAGCACAGGCATTTCTTCCGATATATTTCTTGCTAAGTACGATGCCGGCGGCAATGTGCTGTGGGCTAAAAGCGCCGGCGGTACCGATGATGATGTGGCTAATTCAATTGCATTGAATGCTTCGGGCAATATATATATAACAGGCGACTTTGTAAGCACATCCTGTACATTTGGTAATGATAATATGCTGAACGATTCAAATTATTATCAAATATTCGTTGCTAAAGCAGGCATTGGCGCAGGAATAAAGGAAATGAATAATTCACCAGATATCTCTGTTTATCCTGATCCCAACAACGGGAAATTCCAGGTAACAAGTCCCAAGTCCCAAATTCAAAGTCTGGATATTTACAATATGATTGGAGAAAAAGTGTGTTCAATAACCAACTACAAACAACAAACTACTAACGAAATTGATATTTCTTCTTTTCTTTCAGGAATGTATGTGATTGAAGTGAAAACCGAAAAGGGTATTGAAGTGAGGAAGTTTATAAAAGAACAATAAACAATCCGTTAAAGAATTTCCTGCCTCGGTAATAATAAAGAATTTCTTGTAAATTACCTGAATGCGAGCAAGATAAATAAGTAAATGCTCCTTCCTTTTCAGAAATGTCATAAGAATTGTAATGATTGCGTCCATGATTATAATCATGGACTCCTTCTTTATAAGGATGGAGTCTTTCCATATAAGGATGGCGTCATTCCAAATAAGGATGGCGTCTTTCTTTATTATCATGGACGCAACTATTACTTTCCTTACAGTTTTCCTTACTATAAGCGGAGCAGAACATACAATAAATGAATAAATTAATGAAGGGAAAGTGATTTTTATTGAATATAAAACATCTTTAATAAGAATGATTGAGAATCCTTATAAAAAAAGCAGGGCAACTAATTAGAAAACTTAACGTCTATTAAGAAAATATAAATTAATGATTAATTTAAACTAAGTACTATGAATAAAGTATACATTAGTATTATGCTCGCCATTATTGGCTTGAGTGCAAAAACACAAACTGCATATATAACTAATAGCGGTAATAATACTGTATCCGTTATTAATGTTGCTACAAATACTGTTGTGGCTACGATTCCGGTTGGTTCTTGTCCTTTTGGTGTATCTGTGAGCCCGGATGGAAGCAAGGTATATGTTACGAATAGCTGTTATAAGACAGTAAACTCAATTAACACTGCTACCAATATTGTTTCTGATACTATTACAGTTGGTATATGGCCTCATGGTATATCCATAACCCCCGATGGAAATAAGGTATATGTTGCAAATGATAGCTCTAATACTGTAAGTGTAATAAATACCTCTACAAATACTGTTTCGGCTACAATTACAGGTTTTTCTTGTCCTTTTGGAGTATCTGTAACTCCCGATGGTAGTAAGGTATATATCACAAATAGCCCTAATACTGTAAGTGTAATAAACACAGCTACAAATATTGTTTCGGCTACAATCACAGTTGGTAATACTCCTGAAGGTTTATCTGTAAGCCCTGATGGAAAGAAGGTATATGTTGCGAATGAAGCTGATGGTACGGTAAGTGTAATAAATACAGCTACAAATACTGTTACGGCTACAATTACAGGTATTTTTGTTCCTGGTGGTGTATCTGTAACTCCTGATGGTAGTATGATATATGTTGTGAATGGCGGACTTTCTGGTTCTGGTAATACTGTATGTGTAATAGACAGCGCTACAAATACTGTTATAGATACAATTCCGGTTGGTTCTTGTCCTTTTGGTGTATCTGTAACTCCCGATGGAAGTGAAGTATATGTTGTAAATCAATATCCTTCTAATTCAATAAGTGTAATAAATACCGCTACAAATATTGTTTCGGCTACAATTATAGTTGGTCTTGGTCCTACGGCATTTGGAAATTTTATTTCCACCGCTAATGTCGGTATTGCTCCTCATAGTATGGTGGCTGCAGATATTTCTATTTATCCTAACCCTTCTGCAAATAATATTACTATAGAAAGCTTACAGGAGGCAGTAATAGAAATAACAAACATCCAAGGACAGCTTGTTAAAACCTTTGCAACTACAGGCAATAAAACAAATATAGATGTTTCGGCATTGCCAAGCGGTATGTATATTGTGGAAGTGAAAAGTGATAAAGTTTATAAAATTGGAAAGTTTGTAAAAGAATAAAAAAGTAAGCAGTAGGCAGCGGCAGGAAGCAGTTAGAAAAAGAGCGCTGCAAAGGAAAATTTGGCGGGGCGGCATCTTGTGCGATGATGGGTGTGATGGTCGTAGCCCGGATAGCGAAAGCAAGTGCGACAAACGACCATCGCAGGGCTTTTAAATTTTCCTTGATTCTGGCGCCTGCCCCGCCAAATGCGGGGTAACTTTTCTCATCAAGGAGAAAAGTTAATTATAAAATGATAAAAAAGAGTGGAAGAGAAATCTGAAAAAGGAGTTGAGGTGAAGAAATTTTTGAAAGACTAAAAGTACTCTCAGTACTTATAACTGCATAATATTATAAAGATGATTATATAATTCTATAAAAATTAAGATTAAAATCGTCAATAATAAAATCCTGCTTTTTCATATTCCATATATAAATTGCTATCTGGTAATCAGGCGATTTTGGCACAGGAATTTCAAATGAATAGTCAAATTCTCTCCATGTTTTGGGATTATTATCAGGATAATCGTTTATCCGAAAGGTGTTGTAATATTGCAATTCGCTGTTGCTATTTTTAACTTCTATTACAAACAAGGCATTTGAAGAGCTGTTAGATTCTATTTCAAGCCGTTTTAAAGAAGCCTCCACATATATTTTCCGCGAGTTGTAAAAGGCAGTATCGTTGTTTATTCTTAATGTTACCCCAAATTCGTTTCCTTCATAATCGCAAAATTTGTCACCTGCATCACTTAAACTTTCATCGGATTTTACATTTCCGTTTTCCCAATAAGGATATTCCTTTTCAAAATCATTTTTAGTTGAAAATATCAATTGTCTTGGTTTGTTACTGTATGGTTCAATATCGCGGTTACCACCAAGAATTTCTTCGTAATTCTTACTGCAATTAAGGAAAACATAACAGTATTTGTGAGCATCCATGCTGAAAGGATGAATAATTTTTGAATAATACTGGTACGATTGAATCAGGTTAAGGCTTAACATTAGAGTTAAAACACATAACAAAATACTTTTTGTAAGCCTGGAATGTAAATTTTCTAAAAGCAAAGCTATCAATAGGCAAACAATAAAGTAGAAATCAATAAAAGCCCTGTGTCCAAAGCTATCGCCATAATACCAGCACCACCATGCAGAAATTAAATATGTAAGGATAACGGCAAACAGAAACAGGAAATAAAATTGAAATCTATTTTTTTTGAAAAGGAAATAAAATCCTAACAAAGAAATAAAAGCAATTGGCGTATATATAAAAAGACCTTTCCTGAAACTAAACAATACATTTATTATTTCGGGTTTAAGAAAATAGAAACCTTCGTCTTTGTATGAGTGGAGAATAAAGGTTCCTGTCTGCAAATACCACAATAGAGGTTGAATAAGAATCAGTAAAATAAAAACAATACCGCAAATAATTAAGTGTTTTCTTTTTTTATAAAACAGATAAGCGGTTGTTTCTTTCAATTCATTCCATGAGCCTGCAAGAAAAGGAATAAGCATAATTACAATGGCATTAACCGGACGGATTAATACAATTAATGCAAGCAGGAAAGATGATAAATAAACGTATTTCGTTTTCTTTGAAATAAAGAATTGCTTTATTGAATAAGCGAAACAACATATAACAGAAAAGGAATATACATGCGACATGCTGCATTCCATTATAGTATAATAAAATAAATTAGTTCCGAAAAAAATAACAGTAATTGCAATCAGACTGTTAAAATAAGAAACGTTGAGATGCTTTAATAATTTGAACAGATAATACAATCCAAGAAATACATAAAACAATGCAGCAATACTTACCATTTTCTGGAATGGTTCGGAATACCCATCAGTGGCGTAATTAAAAACACTTGAATATATATAGGCAGAAAAAAAGAAAGGAGATATAAGCAGAGAAGTACCTGCTGAATACTTTATGAAATTTCTGTTATTTAATTTATTAGTATATGTGCTATTTTCCTGAAGTTTATTTATGTCGGAATTAATGAATAGAGAAGGAAGATAAGCATAATATCCTTTCCCGTCAGAAGATATAATGCTTTTTATATGTTGCTTATCCCATCGATAAATATTAATACAAATGATTGACAATATCAGCATCAATAGCATCCATATTTTAGGATCAGTTTTTACGTAATTACAAAACTTTTTCAAAATATTTTAAGGATATTGTTAATCAAATATAGTTCTTTGCGAATCTTTGTTCATATCCACTCCACAAAGTTAAGCAAAGGTTATAATTAAAGATTATTATACCAAGTTTACAATACCTGCTTAGAAATTCAACTTGACCATTAAAATAGGCAGCAGCCTTAGGTCGTAAGTGGGTTTATAAGCGCGTTCATAAACATTGTACTTCAAGGCATCAACAGCTTGCTGGTTAGTAAGGTTATCAATATCCAGCTCCACTATCCACGAGTATTTCTTCTTATTTCTTTTATAATTGATACCCATATCAATATTATATACAGCGGGTTCTTCAAGAGTATAATTCTCATTTGGATTATATATAGCCATTTTCAAAGAGTCTGATTTAGCAAGGTCAAGTCCCTGGTAGCGCAATCCACCCCTGAATAAGAAGCGAACATTAACGCCAAGCGTTTTGTTTTTCTTAGCGCCAAATGTCCATTCCTTTCCTACCAGCGCATTGAAAATATAATTGCCGTCGTAAGCGGAGTTGTATGTCTTTCCATCGGCTGGAGTATAGCGCGAGTCATAAAGCGAACCCGTAAGCATAAAATAATAAGCATTTACAAAATACCTTTCAAAAGTTATATCTATGCCGGTATTCATGCCTGTTCCTTTGTTTTCGAGAGGCATGGTAACAAAGCCATAACTCTGATTAAGCACTGAAAACTGTGCATTGTTTTCATTAGTTTTACCGGTATCAGGTATCCCTACGGGGACATTATATAAGTGCTGAAAATATGCTTCCGCTTTCAGATGCATGGCATCCGAAAACGAATAATCATAACCAAGTACTACGTGAATTGATTTTGATAATCCTATATTTTTATTTGCAAGATTGTTGGTGTTGTAGTCTTCATGTATGTCCGTACTGGTCAGGTACACTGAAAGAGGCTCTATCCTTGAATGCAAACCAGCTCCCAAACTGAAAGAATGCTTATCATCAACCTGCCATGTTATTCCGGCACGTGGCTCAAGAGAGTTATCGTTGTTAAGGAACAAATGCAGGTAATGAACCCCGTATGTCATAGTTATTTTATTACTTATTCTGTTTTTCCATTCAACGAAACCCTGCGCCACATAAGTATTGCCTTGGGTATTGAATACAGTCCTTGTAGTATCTGTGTTAAAATCAAAACCTCCTGATTGAAGATTGTAAAACTCATCACTAAAGATAATTCCAGCACGCATAGTATTCTTTGCATTGAACTTATGGTTGAGAGTGAACGCACCTCGAAGAGTAATATAATCTAAATTTTCATTGTAAATATTATGTTCAGAAAAATTGTTATCCATGGTATCATTCTTCATTTTATTGTCATCTCCCATCACAGCAAGAACAGTTTTAAAGGATGTTTTTTTATTAAACGCAAGGTAAGTATTTGTTATCCCTGCTATCCAAACATTGCCTTGGTCGAATTCATAATACCGGTTGTTTCTGTCCCTTTCAAGAGAGTCAAGATTTTCTATAGGTTCTATACCCGAACTGCTTGTTCCGAATACGCCAAATATTGTAGTATGACCTAAGCTGTTCGATGGCAAACTCACATTGAATGTCAAGTCCTGGAATGTGGGAATAATATTTTCATTCGAAACCTTTATACCAGCATCACGCAGTAACCCGAATGTTGAATACCTGTAATTGATAAGAAAGGATGATTCACGTTGTTTATAAAGCGGACCTTCCAATGATATTTCAGTGCCAACATCACTAGCTGTTATAGAAGATTGTAAATATTCGTCACTTCCTTTACGCAGGTTAATGTCGAAAATGCCGGAAAGTGCATTACCGTATTCTGCCGGCCATGCGCTGGTATAGAAATCTGAATTACCAATAACATTAGAACTGAGCACACATACTCCTCCTCCTGTTCCGCCTTCATCTTCCTGCCAATGGTTGGGATTAGGGACTTCAATGCCCTCTACCCTCCATAACAATCCACGTGGAGAATTTCCACGCACTACAATTTCATTATCATCGTTCGATGTTCCTGCAACACCAGCATACGCCTGTGCCATTCTCGAAGGGTCAGTAATACCGCCCGCATAACGCTCCGCTTCATCAATACTGAATGAACGGGCGCTAACTGTTGCCATAGAGTTAAGCGCTTTATCTTTATCTATTTTTGCAGTGACAGTAACTTCCTTCATGCTGCTTACCGATTCGGTCATTTGTACGTTTAACGAAATGTCCTTCTCGGATGTAACATTAACATTCTGCATTAATACATCAGTATAACCAATATAACTCGCTTTAACTGTCTGCCTTCCTACTGGAACATTGTTAATGGTAAAATACCCCGAAGAATCCGTAACACCGCCAAGCAATGGGCTGGAACCAACAATAATAACACCAACTCCCCATAGAGGAGTCTTGGAATCTTTATCCACAACTTTCCCTTTAACCGTTTGATAAGCATCTTCCTCTTCTTCCTGCGAGAAAGCAATTAATGAAGTAAAAGAAAATATGACAAGTGCTATTATAAATTTCATAGTAGATTGTATTATATATGGATTTTTCATTTTCTTAATTTTTAAACAAATGTAAATAAACAAAATAAAAACAGGCAACTAATAATTGTTATCTTTTTGCTAACATACTGTACGAGTGCATATTTAATATGCATTTGTAATTTGGTGAAATCAATTTCTTTTTTTAAGAACAAAAATAGTACCAAAAAAAAGACGAATAATATAATTCGTCCTTTTCTATTTTTTATATATTTTAAATTTGAATTTCTTCCTTATTAAACTATTTCCTTTTTTTCGTCATAAGCCATTTCTGACATTTATAACATAAGAATGCGGAACCGGCGCCAATCATTGCTCCTGCTAATACATCACTCGGATAATGAACACCTAAGTCCATCCTTGAATAACCAACTGCTCCTGCCCATAAATATGACGGAATAATGACATACCACCTTGGAAATGCAATACTCAATGAAGTGGCTAATGAAAATGCATCAGAAGAGTGTCCTGAAGGAAAAGACGGGCCTCCACCCTTTGTTTCTTTTTCAATGAAAGAATACTTTACAAATGGTCGTGGCCTGTTAACACTGTATTTTACAATTGAAGCAATTGTCATTGAGAAAACAACTGAGGCACAAATATAAATAGCATTATGTTTAGTAACAGAATCTTTTGCAATTAAACAATCGGTAAACATGACAATAGGAATGCCAACACTTAATGGTGTTGCGGAATTTGTAATTAACCTGAAACTATTATCAAGATTCTTATTTCTGTTCAGATTAATATTCTTCAAAATATTAATATCTATATTTTGAGCACATAAATTCAGTGAATATAAAAGCAAAAAGAATATGATTTTTTTCACGCTGTAAACGACTAAACTCAGAATTGATTAAACTCAATTAAAACAAAAAAGATAACAATTAGTTGTTATCTTTTCGAAGTACCAGTTATGATATGTTCTACTTTGTGAACTTAGTTAAAACATCTTTCATTGCATCTTTATGCACCATGAAGTCCATCATCTTCAGTTTTACATAATCTTCGCGGAAAAAGTAAAAGCCAAAGTTCTTACTGCCTTTCCCTGCATTGCGCGAACTTGCACCTGAATCTTTTACAAGGAACCATGTTGTACCATCCTTTACAAAATACCCTACAATATGAAGTCCGTGATCATCAGTAGTAGAGCCATTGCTAAAGCGGAACTGACGAGCATTCTCATCAATATAACTGGCTGGAATATCGAATGTGGGGATTGTAGCTGTTTGCGTAGTGGGTTCAAAACCTGCTTCAGAAACATCGCCGCCAACTGCAATAGTAAAACCGTTCTTTATAGCATTCTTTATTATACTCATATAATCGTCCAATGGCACGTTGTAATAATCTGATGCATGCCACCAGTTGTCGGGAACTACATATTCGCACTTTGTATAATAAGGGTTTGACATTAACGACATCACATCAATATAGTCGTCAAGATTCAGTTTAAGTTCATTCTTTAAATATTCCTGCGGAGTCATTTCTTTTCCGCCTACGTTAACCTTTGTTGGAGGTATGCCCATATAGTTATTCAATATAGATTTAACGGTAGCAACAACCTGTTCTTCGTTCCATGCGCAACTTGCTTTAACCGATTTAAGATATGTACTTATCTCTTCGAACAATTTAGTGTGATTGTAAACTGTTTGCCCGGGAAGCAATCCGGTATAATCCGATTCGGGAACTACACCGTAAATTTTCCACATACGGGGAACAGCATTTGCTTCGGAGCCATCGCCAATTTCAATAGCACCTTTAGTCTTTACAAAACCCTTTGTTCTTTCAACATATTCCCAGTAAATGGTGTACATTTCAGAAAGTTTCACTTCCTTTTTATACAACCTGTAAACTTCTGATTCGAAGAATGAAGTGGTAGAAAAACACCAGCAGGTGCCAGTATTACCCTGCGAAATAGGTGGCTGATACCAGAATTTTGTAAACTGGTCAATGGAAGTGGGAAAATCCTTTCCCGTTAAATCAACTTTAAAGCGTTTGTCAGGCTTAATGCTATCAGCTGTCTTTTTACCATAATCTTCTATTCCTTTCAAGATACAATTCTGGTAATACCCCTGTTGATATTCCTTGAAATAACCTTTGTCCTTTGGCGGCATTTGCTGCGCAATAATAGCTGCGCTGAATAACATAATTAATGCTAGTGATGCTGTTCTTTTCATATCAGTAAATTTTTTTAATGTGACGGTAAAAGTAAAAAAGTTTTTTGAACCCTGCGGAATTTATTTAATGAAAGCTTTAAAATTGAAGAATCCCATACTTCACGTTGAAGTATCAACAAAATATTAACTACATTTGCCTATTCATAAATTAAAACTATCATCATGAAAATTCGCATCGCATTTATCTTCGCAATGTTTTTCCTTATGGGAAGCGCTGTTTTTGCACAACAGAAAATAAAAGCCGAAGATGCCAAAACACACATTGGTCAGAAAGATACTGCAACAGTAGTAGGCAAAGTATTCCACATTAAAACCACCGATAAAGCCACATTTATTGATATAGGCGGCAAATATCCTGATAATCCTTTTTCCGTTTACATATCAGGAAAAGATGTAATAGCAGTTGGCGACCTGAGCAAGTACGATGGCAAGACCATTGAAGTAAGGGGGCTTATTACTGAACATAATGACAAGCCTGAAATAGTGGTAAGCAATGCCAAACAACTGAAACTGGCGCAATAGGATAGTTTCTTATAGCATTGCAAGAAAGATACAATTAAACAGTTAAATAGCCACGGACTAAAGTCCGTGGTTTTTTATAATCAGTATTAAGAGGGCTTCAGCCCAATGCTAACAGGAAAATTCATTTCAAGTACAGTATGTTAATTTCAGGTTAAATAAAACTACCCGATTGATACCATATTAAATATTCTTTATATTTGTCCTCACTATACTGATAAATTAAAGAACTAATAAAATACAAATGGAAAACTATAATGATTTTGATGTAAGGAAATTCTTTGTCTATAACGGACCTAACTATTACCTGAATAAAAAAGCGCTTGTTTTTAATATTTATCTCGATCCTGATGGCCCTGAAGTGGGCTTTTATAAAAAGAGTGTTTATAAAGAATTCCCTTCGCTTGAATCAAGGAACCCTACTACGGTTATTGACCTTTTTGCTTCAACATTGGTGCATATCCTGAAAATGAATATTGACCTTTTCCTTAACGAATATTCAATTGGTGAAGATGGCGAAGATTATGTGGTTGCTGTTGAATTTTTTGATGAAGCTGTTGCTGAGGAATGCGTTTACCTGGCAAGCGAATGGTTCATATCCATGAACGAAGAAAGGGATTTTGACCTCAAGACTAAATGGCTTAAACTTCAAGCTGATTTTGACAAATCGATATTGGGCGGACCAACCATTTATTCGTTAGTTGAAGCAGGATTAAAAAGAAATATTCCTGTGTTCTTCCTTTATGAAGAGAATGAATTTCAATGGGGATATGGTAAGAAGCAGCTTCGCGGACGTTCAACCACTTTCCATACCGATGGAATTAAAGATACCGAATTCACTATGTATAAGGACATGGTAGGCGATTTCCTTATCATGTGCGGCTTCCCTACTCCTATTGGAAAGAACTGTTACAAGGAAGACGAAGCGGTTAAAGAAGCTTTAAAACTTGGTTTCCCTGTGGTGGTAAAACCTGTTGCAGGTCATAAAGGACAGGGTGTTACCACAGGCATTGAAAGTGAAGAAGCCGTAAGAAAAGCATTTAACCTTATCATAGAAGCTACAAAGCTTGCAGGAACACCTTTTGAAGGCATTATTGTTCAGCAACAGATATACGGAACTGACCACAGACTATTAACAGTGAATGGAAAGTTTGCAGCTGCATTGCAAAGAGTTCCTGCTTATGTGGAAGGAAACGGAAAAGACAGCATCAAGGCACTTATTGAAATTGACAATGCTAAAGAAGTCCGCCTTGACAATGCACGTTCACCGCTATGCAAGATAAAGATAGATGATGATATGAATGATTATCTTTCGTTGCAGGGACTGGCACTAGATACTATTCCAAAGGCTGGTGAAACTATATATCTGCGCAGGGTAGCTAATATTTCAGCAGGCGGAGTATCTATTAACGTTACCGATAAGATACATCCTAAGAATATTGAGATGGTTGAATCCATTGCAAAGTTCTTTAAAGTAAAATGCCTTGGAATTGATGTGCTGGCACAGGATATAGCTAAACCATGGACAGAAGGAAACTTCGGCATCATTGAGATAAATGCAGGTCCCGGCGTATTCATGCATCTGGCACCTGCTATCGGAGGTTCTGTAGATGTTCCCGGATTGGTAATGGCATCGCATTTTAAAACTTCTGAACATTCAAGGATACCAATCATCGCAGGCAATAACATTAATCAGAAAATGGCAGATGCTATTTATGAAAAGGTTAATTGTATTAAAAAAGATATAGGGTTTGCAAGCCTTTCCACGGATGGTGTTTTCTTTAATGGTAACTATTTCTTTAAGAATGAAAGTCATGATCAGAATGTAAAGATCATATTGCGTAATCCTGACACTGAATTTGCAGTATTTAATCATGGCAAGCATGACATTTCAGATTATGGCTATTTCCACCAGGGAGCGGATATAGTAATACTTGATAATGCCAATTACACAGAAGAATCGATGAAGAATCTGCTGTTAGAAAATAGTAAATTGATTCAGGTTAATGAACATCTGGTTGAAGTTTTCCAGAATGAAGAAAAGATATCAAGTATTTCTTTCTTTAATGATGAAGACAAGGAAAACCTTATTATGACTGCTATTGAGCCCTTATTAAAAGAATTGGTTTATAAATACGAATAATAAAACGATAATTTTATGATGCACTTATTTAAGAAATGTGAAGTCTATGCTCCTGAGTCATTAGGAAAGAAAGACGTTCTTATTGCCGGGTCAAAGATCATGGCTATTGCTGATGATATTAATCTTGCAGCAAGCAGTTTTCTGGAAGTAGTACCATGCGACGGGTTAAAGCTTGTTCCCGGATTTGTTGATGCTCATGTACACATTGCTGGCGCAGGTGGTGAAGGTGGTCCTTCAACACGCACACCTGAATTGCAATTAAGCATGCTGGTCGAAGCAGGAGTTACAACTGTTGTGGGTTGTTTAGGTACAGACGGTATGACACGGTCAGTTGAATCTGTTCTGATGAAAGCTAAAGGCCTAAGGGCTGACGGTGTTTCATGTTGGATATATACAGGCGCTTACCAGGTTCCTACAGTAACAATAACTGGAGAAGTTGGCAAAGATATAGCTACAATAGAAGAAGTGATTGGCGTTGGAGAAATAGCTATTTCCGATCATCGTTCTTCATGGCCTACAACTGATGAACTCATACGTCTTACCGAACATGCACGCGTTGGCGGCATGCTTGGCGGCAAAGCAGGAATAGTTAATATTCATTTAGGTGACCAGGAAACAGATCCTTTCAAACCTATGTATGATGTGATTGAAAGAAGCCAGAAGATGCTTAAATTGACACAGTTCCTACCTACCCATTGCAACCGTAACGATTACACACTTGAGTTTGCTAAGGAATATGGTAAAAAGGGCGGTTATGTTGACATTACAACCAGCTCCTATCCTTACTTCCCTGAATACGAAGTAAAACCTTCCAAGGCAGTTGTTGACCTTATGAAAGCCGGAGTACCTTTAGAGAACATTACATTTACAAGCGATGCTTGCGGTTCACTGCCCGGATTTGATGCAGCAGGAAATCTAACTAAACTTGAAATGGGATTACCTAGCGCTAACTTCCGCGAGTTGATGGACATGGTGAAGAACGAAGGAGTTACTCTTGATAAAGCATTAAAGGTGCTCACTTCAAATCCTGCTGATATCCTTAAACTGAAAAACAAAGGACGTTTAGCTGAAGGTAAAGATGCCGATATGGTATTCCTGAAGAATGACAAGATTCATTATGTTATTGCCATGGGTGAATTTATGATGAAAGAAAGCAAAATATTGAAAAAAGGAAGCTACGAAAGATAAATTCCTGAGATATGATAAGGGTGGCGAGCAAAGCTCGCCGCCCTTAGTTTTTATACGTTAAATCTAATATTCAAAATATCTCCATCCTGCACCACGTAAGTCTTCCCCTCCACATATAATTTGCCTTTTTCTTTACAGGCATTCTCGGAACCAAGACTTACAAAATCATTATACTTCATTACTTCTGCTCTGATAAAACCTCTCTCAAGATCACTGTGAATTACACCAGATGCCTGTGGTGCAGTATACCCTTCCTTGATGGTCCATGCACGAACTTCTTTGGGACCTGCAGTGAGAAAAGTCAATAATTTCAATAATTTAAAGGCTGCTTTGATAAGCATATTTACACTTGGTTCAGTTAAACCGACATCTTTTAAAAATGCCATCCTGTCTTCCAGACTTTCCAGTTCCGAAATCTCTGATTCCAGTTTCGCAGCAACTACAAGCACTTCGGCACTTTCAGCTTTCACTGATTCCCTGAACATGTCAACATATTTATTCTCCTTCAAAGCTGAAGCATCGTCCACATTGCAAACATACAGAACAGGTTTTTCAGTAATAAGACAAAGGTCTTTAGCAACTTTTCTTTCTTCTTCTGTCAATGGAACAGTGCGTGCCGATTGAAATGATTCAAGATGATTTTTATATACAGTTAATATTTCCAAACTCTTCTTCGCATCCTTATCTCCTATCTTTGCAGCTTTTTCAACGCGCTGCATTTTTCTCTCCACTAAATCGAGATCTACTATCTGCAATTCCAAATCAATGATTTCTTTATCTCTCACCGGATTTACGGAGCCTTCCACATGTGGCAGATTAGGATCATCAAAGCAACGTAACACATGAATGATAGCATCTGTCTGACGGATATCAGCAAGGAAACTACTTCCAACTCCTTCGCCTTTGCTCGAGCCTTTAACAAGTCCGGGTATATCGACTATTTCAACAGTAGCGTGTACCACCTTTGCAGCTTTCACCATCTTCTCCAGTACATAAAGTCTTTCATCCGGCACATTGATAATACCTATGTTCGATTTGTTCGTGCTGAAAGCAAAAGCAGTTGTTTGAGCTTTGGTATTCGACATGCAATTGAATAATGTTGTTTTCCCCACATTCGCCAATCCGATAATTCCGCAATTAAGTGACATAATCAGTATATTTTGAACTGCAAAGATATTCAAGATTTCTTAGTGGCTTGTTCAAAAATTTCATATGAAAAGATTATCCAATTTTATCAACAACATAATATCAAATTGAATAAATCATTTACTTTTGAAAACAAAACGAATAAAAATGCCTACGATTGAAGAATTGAAATCACTTGCCACACAAGTAAGGAGAGATGTTTTACGTATGGTTCATGCCGTTAATTCAGGTCATCCCGGTGGTTCTCTTGGTTGCACCGATTTCATGGTTGCCCTCTATAATGTTATCATGACACATGATCCAAAGAATTTTACGATGGATGGTATCAACCAGGATATTTTCTTTTTATCGAACGGACATATTGCTCCTGTATGGTATAGTGTACTTGCTCATTCCGGTTACTTCCCTGTTAAAGAACTTAGCACGCTACGCAAATTAAATTCGCGTCTGCAAGGACATCCTGCAACAGCAGAACATTTGCCAGGTATCAGAGTTGCTTCAGGCTCACTTGGGCAAGGGATGTCAGTGGGAATAGGTGCGGCGTTGGCAAAGAAACTAAACAAGGATAACAAACTCGTTTACACCCTCCATGGTGATGGTGAGCTGCAGGAAGGCCAGAACTGGGAAGCTGCCATGTTCGCTTCAGCTAAAAAGGTTGATAACATTATTTCAACTATTGATTTTAACGGAAAGCAGATAGACGGCCCTACAGATAAGGTTCTTCCATTAGGTGATATTAAAGCAAAATTCCTTGCTTTCGATTGGGACGTACTTGAAATGAATGGTAATGATATGGAAGAAGTTATCAGCACATTGAAGATAGCGAAAGCGCATACAGGGAAAGGAAAACCAGTTGCCATAGTAATGAAAACTGAAATGGGCTTTGGTGTTGATTTCATGATGGGAACTCACAAATGGCATGGCACTGCTCCCAACGACGAACAACTTGCAAAAGCACTTGCTCAACTGCCGGAAACAATTGGAGACTATTAATCAATACAACTTGCTTTCTTGAAGAAAACAATTTCACATATCATTATTTTTCTAGCTATTCTAGTAATACCTCTAGTATCATTTTCACAGACCAAGGAAAAAGAAAAGCCGAAGCCCACTACTCGTATTCTGTTTCTCTTTGATGCATCTCAAAGTATGTATGGCAGGTGGCAGAGCGATATGAAAATCACTATTGCGCAAAAACTATTATCTGACTTGCTTGATAGTCTTAAAAACGTTCCAAATCTTGAACTTGCATTACGTGTCTTTGGCCATCAAAAGCAATATCCACCTCAGGATTGCGACGACTCAAAGCTTGAAATCCCTTTTGCAAAAGACAATACTGACAGGATAAAAAATAAACTGAAATCAATAGTACCTCGGGGAACCACTCCCATAGCAAGCTCTTTGGAACTCGCGGCTAAAGATTTTACTCCTTGTGATAATTGCCGAAACATCATTGTTCTTATCACTGATGGTGAAGAAGAATGTGGCGGCGACCCTTGCGCTGTTTCAAAAAGCCTCCAGAAGAAAGGGATTGCGTTAAAGCCATTCATCATAGGCATAGGGAAAGATTTCTCTACTGCTTTTAGCTGTGTAGGAACGTATTATAATGCTGGCAGTGAACAACAGTTTCAGGAAGCTCTAAAAATAGTTATTTCGCAGGCATTGAACTCTACTACTGCTCAGGTCAATTTGCTTGATGCATACGGCAATCCCACCGAGACAAATGTAAATATGACCTTTTACGATAACTTCTCAGGACTTATTAAATACAATTTCATTCACACTATGAACAACCGCGGTCTGCCCGATACGCTTATTCTTGATCCGCTTTGCAAATACAATCTTTTTGTGCATACCATTCCCCCCGTTGAAGTGGATACCATCAAACTTACTCCCGGCAAACACACCATCATTCCTGTTGATGTTCCTCAGGGATATTTAAAGCTTATGGTTGGCGCCAAGAACCCCGGTGAAATGAAGACCTTTGATGCCATTATAAGGCAAGCGGGCAAAATGCAAACCCTTAATGTGCAGGAATTCGGGAAAACGGAAAAGTATTTAACGGGCAAATACGATATGGAAATCCTTTGCATGCCCCGCTTGTTCATAAACGATGTTCACATATCGCAGGACTCCACTACACTTGTTGAGATTCCTCAATCGGGCATTGCAGTAATCCAGCTTTCTGCAAATGGTTATGGCAGCGTTTATCAGGAAGACAACAATAAACTTAAATGGGTTTACAACCTCCCGGAAAATACCACACAGGAAACATTGTATCTTTTGCCAGGTAAATACAGGGTTGTTTTCAGGACTAAATTCACTAACAGGTCTGTTTATACTGTCGAAAAGTCATTCACCATCACTTCCGGCTCTTCAGTAACCGTCAGGATGTTCCAGGATTAATCCCTTCAACTGTTCAAAGTTCAATGTCCCTGTCTTGCCGCTACTGTTTCGCCACTGGCGGACTGCTGACTTTTCTATTCTTTAATAAACTTCTTTACTTCAACTCCATTTTCTGTTTTCACCTCTATAACATACACCCCGCATGGGAAGCCCGAAACATCTATGTTTGTTTTATTGCCTGCAGTAGAAATAGTTTTTACAAGCTGACCTTGAATATTTGTTATTTCTATTACTGCCGACGGCCAACTGCCAATTACCGCTTGTGGGTTATCTATTGTTATATTATTTGTTGCAGGGCTAGGATAAACATTAATGTTTTCTGACACTGTGCTTAATGAAGTAATTCCAGTGCCATAAGTTGAAATAAAATTTCCATATGACATAGGATGAGCACCAACTGCACACGCAGCCGAAACAGTATTGGTAGCAACGTTTATTATATCCATTGAATTAGAACCGTAATCTGCAACATATACCTTTTTCCCATCGGGGGTTACACATATACCAAAAGGCAAAGAACCAACTATAATTGTAGCCAAAACAGTATCTGCGGCAGTGTTTATTACACTTACTGTATTATCACCCCGATTCGTAACATAAACCTTACTTCCATCGGGGGTTACACATATACCCGAAGGATAATTACCTACTTTTATTGTAGCCGAAACAGTATTGGTAGCACTGCTAATTACACTTACTGTATCCGTATTGAAATTTGTAACATATACCTTATTTCCATCGGGAGTTACGCATATACCGGCAGGACCAGGACCAACATTAATAGTAGCAAAAACAAGATCTGAAGCAGTGAATATTTCACTTACTGTATTGGTACCCTCATTCGTAACATATACCTTACTTCCATCAGGGCTAACAGCTATACCTACAGGATAATCGCCAACTTTAATTGTAGCCGAAACAGTATTGGTAGCAGTACTTATTACACTTACTGTATTAGTATCATCATTTGCAACATATACCTTACTTCCATCGGGGGTTACATATAATCCAGATGGACCAGGGCCAACAGAAACTTTAGCCGAAACAGTATTGGTAGCAGTGTTTATTACACTTACTTTTTTAGTGCCATAATTTGAAATATATACCTTTTCTCCATCCTGACTCACAGATACGCCTAAGGGTAAAGAATCAACTTTAATTGTAGCCGAAACAGTATTGGTAGCAATATTAATAACAGATACGCTGCTATCACCCCTATTCGGTATATAGGCGGTTTGTGCGACACAGTTGAAAGTTATAAGTTGAAAGTAGAAAGTGAAGGTGGCAAACATTGAAATAACAAATAGTTTATTCATGATATTAATTGTTTAATGATTCAATAGTTCAAAGTTTGTAAGGTTTCTACTTCTCACTTTACAAACTTTCAACTTATAACTTTCTACTCTTTTATAAACTTCCTTACTTCAACGCCCTTTTCCGTTATCACTTTCACAATATACATTCCGCATGGAAATGCAGAAACATCAATACTTGTTTTGTTGCCGCTTGTTGCGCCTGCCTCGCTGCAAGGCGGGAAGGTTCTTATTAGTTGCCCTTCGATATTAAAAATTTCTATCGTGGCTTGTGGCAGGTTTTCTATTGTAATATTATCTTTAGTTGGATTAGGGAAAATAATAACATCATTTTCATTATTTACTTCCTCAATACCAGCTGCTGCTTTTACAATCAAAGGAAGCGCTTTTGATTCATAATTATTATCAGTGTACGGAAATCCAAGGATAGTTACATTGACATTTACAAAGATATTGATATTATCAGTACCCGCAGTAGTTGGAGTTCCTTTAAGAGTTACGCATTGCCATGTTAGTTTGTTCCACTTCGGAAATGTAGTGCCACCCGTACTATTTACAATAGTCCATGTGTTTGCTGTAATTGAACTGGTTAATTTTGAATACTGCACCCAATTAATGGAATAACCCGAAGCAGATGACGGTATGCCAAAAGTGAATGTTTGCTCGTAATAAACGCCAACCTGTGCGTGGGGCAGGGAATCAGGTATCATTATTCCTGCACTAGGTACGGTAGTGTACCCGGGATGGTCGGGAGTGCAGGTTTGAGCATTGGCACTATTAATTGTACAAGCAGCCAGAAAAGTAATAAATAAAGTAAATACCTTTTTCATGGTGTTTTGTTTTGGTTAATAGTTAATACTATCAACGGGCATCCACTTCTAGTACAATGCAAATGTAATCAATTTTATTTCACTTTCAAGTTTGTTGCACAAAAGAAATTTCATGTTCGATGCATATAATTCTTTAATTAGCGCATCCTAAAAGATTATTAGCACGTTTGTGCGAGTCACTCAAGCACTTGCTTCACTCACCGGAGGACTTGCATTAGTCATCGGAGCACTTGCGCGAGTGTCTTGAACATTTCCTTCACTTACTTGAGGACTTGCTTTAATGACTGAAGGACTTGCTTTTGTCATCGGAGCACTTGCGTGAGTGTCTTGAGGACTTCCGCTAGTGTCACAGGGTATCCGTTCAGTGTCACAGCGTGTCCGTTCAGTATCTCAACGTGTCCGTTCAGTGACTGCAGGACGTCGTTCACTCGCTGAAGGTGTCCGTTGAGTAAGCTGCACAGAACGGTTAATAGCTAAATAAAATCGCCTGCTCAATACAGGAGATCTTCTGCTAAATGGTCGGACTGTCCATCAGGAAAAACTAGAAGATCGGGTAACTATTATTTATGCTAAGATAGAGCTTACGGCTGTGCTCCAATTTCCTTCAGCACTGACAAAGATGACAAAGGGCAGAATATACTATGACGTTTGTTTCAGGCTCGTTGTAGTAAAGATACTAAACTTGCAGCCCTGACCATAAACATCAAACTTATTTACTACCTCCTGCCGCGGCGGACTGCCTACTTTCAAAAAGGCCATTCTATCACAAAATTTCCATCCATTTGAAAATAATTAATTATTATTGCCAAAAATAAACCAACAAAGAAAAAACATGAAAACAGTATTAATAACAGGAGTATCAAGCGGATTCGGCAAAGCCATAGCTG
>JBEKEO010000026.1:0-27952 GCA_050013795.1 Bacteroidales bacterium | reverse complement strand
CTTATTGAAGAACTACAGTAAAAGGGCCGCTCCAAGGGCCGTCCTGATCAGTGTGCTTGCTTTTAGCCCACCTGAAAAAGAAGACCGCAATTTTCAACGGTTCCACCTGAGTAGCTGTCAGCACAGGAAGGTTCGACGTCATGCCCGGTGTTTCCACCACAAAGCTGGCTTTCGACGAATGTCCCTGCGTTAAACGGCTGTCGGTAGCATGTGTGGGTAAATTGCCTGTACCTGAATAAAACACTGCAACCGCATAATCGAGCAGGTCGAAGCCTTTCAGCTTCTTGGCCCTGCCGGTATGAACGGCTGCCGTATAAACCTTTACCTTTACATACCCGCCGACTTCCGAAATCAGCTTGGGATATACTGCTTCAACCGTTACTAGTGTTCTTTCCGACTTTTCAGCAACAGGTACAGAGTGAGCCGTTGGCAATGCCATAGACAAACCCTGCGGAAGGTTAAACACACTGCAATCTTCGGTAGTCAGATTGGCGGTAGCTTTTACCTTCTCAATCACCTTGTTTATTTTGTCGTATAAAACCATAGCATCAATAATACCCAGCAAACTATTGCGGAGAGCCGTTGTATAAGTTCCTTTCCGGTTAAGGTAAGAAGCATACAACGGATTCCACTGGCTTAAATAAGCCTGTAGCTGTGCAAGCATGGTAGCAGTAATCCCTAAACGGGTGGCATTTGTTGGAGAGCCCAAAACCAGATATGCACAAACCGTGGTTATAAAAGTGTTGAACTCTTTTATTGTCCGCGGTATGTTTGTTTTAGATGAACTCATAATAAATCTGATTTAAGGTTAAACACAAAATACCATGTTAGAGAAAAAACGGGGGAATCCAAAGTTGACATTCCGGCAATCTGGTGAGGAATGCTTTCCTGTCAACGCAGGGAGAAGAATACATAAAGCACCGTGTGGGGCTTTCAAAGCCACTTGCGCATCGTAAGCTTTGAAGCCTCCACCGTTTGAAGAATAATGCGCAACAGCCTGAACTACAGTTGCGCACGGTAAAAGAAGAGCAGCGTCTAAAGAAGTTATAGGAAATTTCAAAGAAGTAATAGGACGTCCCAACAAAGTTATAGGACATCCTAACAAAGCTATAGGGCATCCTAACAAGTTGTGGAGTTCACCTAACAAGTCATTAGGACATCCTAACAAGTTGTGGAGTTCACCTAACAAGTCATTAGGGCATCCTAACAAGTTGTGGAGTTCACCCAACAAATCATTAGGACATCCTAAAGAATCGTGAAGTCGTCCTAAAGAGTTGTGGAACTCTCCTAAAGGTTTGTGGAGTTGCACTGTAGAGTTATAAAGTAAGCCTGACGATACCTGGAGTGCGCTTATTACATCATCGCCTCCGCTTATTGAAGCAATATATAAAGGTACAGGCTTGTTATGTGATATAAATAAGGTGTAAAGACGGGAAAGCGGTTTGATTACCGGGCTTTTGGCTTCGGTAAGCTGCCGGTTAGCAGCTTCAGCGTGATAATATGTTCCGCCGAAAAGCCTTGTCTGGTATATTTGCTTATTGACGGGTTCAATAATTCTATGTTGCATTTTTCAAGGTTTAAAGAGTAGCTTTGTTTCATGTTTACCTCCTTTTTTAATTTATAATTTGGGTTTTAAATTTTTTGTTTTTGATTAATAAAGATTTCGAAACAAAGATAAGCATATTTTTTCCCGAAGTCAAGAGAAATATCTATATTTATTTTGTTAATAGACACAATAATTAGGAAAATTTTGCGTTTGTCGGGTTTTTATCCCGTAATTAAATAACACCAGATTATTATTCTTCTTGCGCTCCTTCAAATAATTGCTCCGTTCCTTATACTGTACTAGCATATTTTGGAAGTATAGAGGTTCGTATTTGTTATTCATGACCCATATAAACAATAACTATACAACCATAATAGAGTAAAAATTATTTTGGTCTATAAATCTGTATTCGGCTGTATTTCCGGCATATTCTTCATCAAACCATATTTTCTGTGAAATGAAAATTAAATTTTTTGTAATTTATTTGTCATATTTTTGGGATTATTGTAACTAATACTTGTAGAAACAAACAAAAAACCGGGAAATGGAAAAGGTTATTGAAAATATTTTTTTACAAACACTGGAGACAAATAAAGACAGGATTTTTAGAATTTGTCGCTCCTACTCTACAGATGCAGATGATGCCAATGACCTGTTTCAGGAAGTGCTTTTGAATATTTGGAAATCATTACCCTCATTCTGCAACCAGGCAAATATAGATACCTGGGTATTTCGAATTACCGTAAATGTTTGTTTAAGAGCAAAACAGTTTTCTGATAAAAAGAAGAAACATTTTGTAAAATTGGACAGCATTAGCTACGAAAACATAAGAGAGACAACTAATTCAAATGAAAATGAGGAAAAGTTTTTAAAATTATCGAAGTGTATCGAAAAACTTGAAGGAGCTGAAAAGACAATTATTCTGCTCTATCTGGAAGATTTACCCTATAAAGAAATTGCATCAGTAATTGGGTTGACTGAAAATCATGTCGCAGTAAAGATCAAAAGAATTAAAAGCAAATTATTAATCTGTATAAATTCCTGAAATCATGTTAGAAAATGAATTAATAAATATATGGAAAAATTCTTCCAGGGAAGAATTAGTAAAATTTAATAAATCGAAACTTATATTGGACCTTGACTTCAAATTGGAAAACTTTGAAAAAAGAATGAAATACAGGGACAAAAAATTGCGGTTATGGGGAATACTTGTGACAATAGGCTTAATATACTGTTTTTTTTCGGAACCCGATCTAATGTCAAGAATAATTTTTTTGATGATCATTCCATATGTTATTTTGCAATTTTATTTAATTAAAAAGGTGAAACAATATAAAGTAGATTACTATTCTCTTCCGTTAAAAGAATATTTATTGAAACACCAGCAATATCTGAGCAAAGAACGAAAGCTTGCTGATAATGCTTTTTATTGGAGAATTCTTCCGGGCATCCCGCCGTTAGCGTTAACATTTATAGTAATGGGTATGTTTGGTACAGAACTGATTTTAAACATTCTTTTTATTACACTCTTTTTTGTTATAGTATTCTTTTTTAATAAGTGGAGGACGAAAAAAATGTTTGATCCATTAATGAAAAAAGTAGAAGAAACTATTGCTGATCTTGACGCTGGTGAATAAATGCAGTATGTGAAATTTTGTTTTAAGCAAATTTATGAGGAGAGACAATGCAACGATGGACGAATCCGCCACTGAAAACAATGCTTAAACGTTAATTCAACATTACTTTCCTGGTAATGGGATTTTCTTTGCCCGTTATCTTAAGGATATACATGCCTTTTGCCAGGTTCCCCATGCTGATAACTTTCGTGGTCCCTTGGTTCATGGTCGAATTATTGCTGTACACTTGTTGTCCTGTGGCAGCATACAGGCCAATTATGGTATTAACAGGTTCATTCATTTTATCCATACAGGTAATGGTGATGGTTTTATTATCTGTTCTGTACAAAATATCATAATCGGTTGAAGAAGCCGTAAGCGAATTTTCAACACCGGCAGTTGGACTGGCTATCTGAGGAGTACCTACATAAACAAAATTGGAATCAACGATAATGATGCGGTAACATCCCTGGAATCCACCACCTGTCTGAACATAACGTGTTGCTGTAGGCCAGTTTTCAGGAACAACAGTACCTGCGCGGTTGCACACCACATTCTGATGCACATGCCCGCATAGCACTATGTCAACATGATTAGAATCAAGGATATTCAGAAACGTGGTTCTGTTATTGAGTATTGAACCATCAGCCGTATCAAGAACCTGAGTGCATGGAGTACCGTCGTAAAAAATGCCATTTGCATTTGATGGCGGATGATGCATGATAATAATTTTCCTTTTATTGCTGTATGTATGCAACGTATTTCTAACCCATTGGCACTGGCCAGGTGTAAGTCCTGAGCCTTCCGGATTATCTATGTCCGGGTCAACAAGGATTGAACGGTTATCATCCCATCCGGAACGTAAAAACAATAAAACAGCATAACCTTTAACAATAAAATAATCTTCATCAGGACTGACGTGCTTTGAATAGTATGCAAGATTGGTGTCTGTTTCAGGGGGAATAAGGTTGGTATAATATTCATGATTGCCGGGAGTAAAATACATTGGAATGGTTCTGCCGGCATCAAACATTCCTTCGGTGCCGGTAACAGTACCTCCACTGCCCATATTTGAAATATCACCGGAATGCACAACAAATGCAGGCAGTGTATCTAAACTATTAAGATTATTTAATACTACCTGAAATTCTACTCCGTTAAGGTCGTAACTGCCAAAGTTCATTGTACCGTCCGCAACATGTGTATCTGTGATATGGGCAAAAGTATATTGTGCAATGGAAAGCGCAGGAAAAAGTGAAATGCTTAATAAAAACAGCAGGGCAGATTTCAAGTAAATATTTCTCATATATCTTTTATTTAACAGCAGTTAATATTACACTAAAATATAATTGAATTGTGCCGCAAAAATACTACATATAAACAGGATAATAAAGCTTTTTTACAACAAAAAAGCCTGTTATTACAGACTTTTTTGTTAAAATATAAACCAGCTGAAAAAATAATTCACTCTACTTCAATTATCTCTTCGTTACTCTTTAATAAACTTCTTGACCATAACCTCATTCCCTGCTTTTAATTTAACCATGTACACTCCGGCTGTTAGTGCTGAAACGTCTATGTTTGTTTTATCGGCATTAATTGCCAGAGATGTAATAAACTTACCTTGCATGTTGGATATTTCAATTACGGCTGCTGCATGTTGTATGTTTTCTATTGTTAAGTAATCTTTTGAAGGATTAGGATAAATAATTAACCAGTTTCTATTATTTACATCATTTATCCCGCCTGTAGCAATATCCTGTATGCAGCGCACTGAAAATCCTTCGTAGGGATAGTCTTTATTATCCCACACATTGGAAGTACTGCATGACAAATAATAGTTCCATATAGTTGTACCTGATGATGTAGCAGTCCAGAAATAAGCAACGGCAGGAAGCCCCTCGTAGCAATCGCAGTTATAACCTCTGTAACCTCCGCCCACAGCAGTAAACCTGCTGCTGTTAGTTGCATTGTTAAAAGGATGCCCATTACACCAAACAACATCGCCTGACGCTTTCAGTGCATCGCCAGCTGTTGTACTTTGGGTACAATAACAATCGTTTGCACTGGCGCTTGGATCAAGAAATTTAACCAGAGTGTACCATTCTACATCTGAAGGCACATGCCAGCCCGTGGGGCAAAGCTTGCCTGTATTAACCGTATACCAGTTATATAAAGCACCGGAAAGAGGTTTGTAAGTTGCCGAATCGTTATTAAACCAGCAATATGCCGGAGTGCTTAAACTGTACCATGAAATACCTGTATCCAATGGTATTGGCATACCATCATTGTATTTGGTTGTGGCAAGGTTTTCCTGCAACCACACCTGTGTACCTATGTGAACTGTGTCGTAAACATTACCGTCAGTGTCCCGAACAGTTTGTGCCTGATTCTTTATTGAAAAGAATGCCAACACTGCTAAGAAAATAAATAGTTTTTTCATAGTTTTAGTTATTTATTATTATTTATTCGTTATTTTCTTTTTCAATGATCTTTTACACAGCGCACTGAAGAACCGGCGGTTTCCATGCCACTGGCTATAAAGATATTGCCATAGCACCAGCGCAGGCTTCTAGTCCATGCTTCATACGAGTTAGCTGCTGTAGCTGTCCAGAAAGCATCGTCGTGATTGCTGTTTGGCGCCTGATTCCATACACCTATGGCAGTGCGGAAGTTTGAACACAATGCAGTGAAACCGCTTACATTGTCTCCCCACGAAGCCCAAGTAGTATCAAGGCGCTCCCAGCGCGTTTTGCAGTTTTCTTTCATTTTTACACCTATAACATTACCAACTGAGCCAAAAGTTATTGTAGTATCAATGGAGGTGTCAAGCAGTACTTCCAGGACATTCCATTCCGCGTTAGTTGAAACATGCCAGCCGGCCGGCGCTATTCCGCGGGGGTCGTTCACTGCATACCAGTTATACAAACGTCCAAAGCTGTCGCTGAAGCTTGGAAGATTATGAAAATCGCAATAGGCTCCTGTTGTTGCATTGCTCCATGCTGCGCTGTCGGTAATATTGGGTATCGGGTCACCATTGTTATAGTGTATTGTATTCAGGTTTTCTTCCATCCACAGCTGTGTGCCTATTTGCACTACGGCATAATGGTTGCTGTCGGCATCGGTGCAATTAACAAAAGTAAATGTAACAGTCTGGCTATTGGCGGGGAAAAGCATTATCACAGTGCGGAAATTGCCCGATTTTCCTGTCAGTTTCAATGTGTCGCCTGCATTGAACTGCATTTGTATTGTTGAACTGTTTTTCACATTTTTTATCTTTTCAGTTTTTGAAATGTTATTCATTATTTCAGCTCCCTGAACCTGGCTAATGTGTTTTATTTCGGGTGTGCCGTTTGCTTCTTCATTACTGGCAATTTTTGAAGTATAAGAATATTCGTCGGATTTAATATGTATAATATATATGCCCGAGCCAATTCCTGAGAGGTAGTATGACTGATTACCTTTTGAAAGGAAATCCTGCGATTGTATGATCCTTTTTCCTGCCATATCATACAGCTCTATAATGGCATTTCCCGAAGCAATTGCGTTAAAATTAATCAGCGAGAGGCCTGTCATTGGATTGGGAAAAACATGCAGTGTATTATCAGCATTTGTATTCAGTTCGTTTATGCCTGTCAGAACTGATGTGAGGTTCAATATATCGTTACCACCTAGTGAAGTATAGGTGCATTGTGATGTATTTTCTACCTTCACTGAATCAACAGTAGTGCTTGAACCTGTTCCGGCGAAGGTGATCAGGAAGTTTTGTGCCTGTATTCTTGCTATCGCAAAAACCAGTAAAAATAAAAGTGCAGTTTTTTTCATCTTTTTATTCTCCCATGTTTATTTTATCAAAAACCTATTTATTAAAAAGACGATTTTTTTATTTATAAGTTGCCTTTTTCTATGCAATGATTTATTGAGAATTCATTTAATAATTGCAGATGTGATACTTACGGGATTTTTTTTATTTAATACATAGTAGTTTCAAGTTTCTTTGGCCGTTCAAATGTTATTTAACGGGAATATTCATACCTACTGGCAAGTCAATCGGTTTTGTTAAAAGGTCTGTAGTTTATGGAATAAGACTACATACTTTTTTACATGACCAAACTGACTACTATGACTAAAAACCTCAAATCTGATTTTTTTAGTATAAATGAAATGAGAAAAGAATAATTAAAACTGCCTGCCGCCTGCCAGTCTTTTAAGCATGGCAATTCTTCAGGTAAAAGAACATTATTCTATTTTGGTAGGTTGTGTTAAGGAGTTTTGTTATCGGGAACAGTATTGTCTTTAATCCGTCCTATGCGGAAAGCAGTGGATAATTGCAGATAAATATTGCGAACCGTTTTGGCCGCTTGAGTATAACTTTTTTTATAAATTGACCTTAGCCCTACAGATCCTGTCAGGTTGAAAAACAACCTCTTTGTGGCTTCAAAAGCTGTTCCGGCAGCTATGCTGTAATCCCATTTATTCAGCTCATTGCTTTCATCAAAAGGGGCATTGTTTACCACTTTGAAAGGATACTTTGGATTTGTACCTACTGAAATATCGGCAGTTCCTGAATTTTTCCCTTTAAATAAATAGGATAATTGAGGTCCCGCTAAAAGAGTAAATTTCTCACTTATTTTATATGCAAGGAATACCGGAAAATCAAGATAACAGTTCTTGAAAGTACCTTTAACCCGCCCGGAATAATGAGTAGGAATATAATAGGTTTTTCCTGCAATTGTCTCAGCATAAAGAGTATCTCCAGAAATATTAGTTCCGAAAGATGCATTATTATATGAGCAGGATAATTCGGCATGAACACTAAAGAACTTACTGAAAGTATAACTAATAAAAGCACCAAACACAGGGCCAATTCCAACTTTTCCGGAATCCCCTGCCTGTGGTTTGCTATATGGTGTTCCGCAGTCTGCCCCGGCTTTTAAGCCATAAGCTATTTCCTGTGACCGGGTATTTAATTGTAAAAAATGTAAAATGGTAATTAATACAAATAGCCTTATGAATGCCATGTTATTTATGGAAATTAGTTAACCAAAAAATACCCTGTTTTAAGAGTGCTGCTTTTTTCAACTACCTGGTAATAATATTTCCCTTTTGATAAATCCTCAACAGGAATGGTAAACTCCTTTTTAGTAATAGCAAGAGATTTTATTTCATTTCCCAATACATTAAAAATTCTAATGCTTCCATTAATAATAGTCCTTTCTAAAATAAAATTAACGATAGAATTGGAAGGAACAGGATAGCATTGAACTTTCAGTGAAAGATTTGGTGGTTCATTAATGCCGCTGGTATATGAAAGGTTTATGTTGTCGATATATAAAGTACTGCCAACATGACCAACCATTGAACCACCTCCTGCGCTTGATGCAAAAACAACAGAAATAGTGTCGGGTGTATCGGGTAAATAGTAAGTAAAAGGCAAATTGAATTGAGTGTAAGTGGAAACAGTAGTGGTAGTGTTTTGCAATTTTGCTTCGCCAACTTTTTCACGGCTTGATCCGTTCCATTTGGATAAGATCGCATAAATGGCGCATGAATCTCCGGCATTATTAACATATTTATACCAGCCTGTAAAATTAACAGGACGGCCTGTAAACGGTTTTCCTAATTGCAGATTTGCAGGAGGAGTTAAGTTTGAATTAAAGTAACCAGTAGCTAAAGTTCCTGATAATATCATTGATGCAAATGTTTTAGTTGTTATTTCAGCTGCATAAGTTCCCGATTCGGCATCAGTAGTTTGTGTTGTAGTAACAGGCATTCCCAGCAGAGCTATTTTATTTGCTGTAGTCCATACACTATCACTGCCGCCCGATGGTTGTTCGTACACTCCGGCAGCATAGCTTGCCCAATTTTCAAAATTCGTATTTGGCAAGGTATCCTGAGCGAACAGGTAGCCTGTACTAAATAGCAGAATGACTGATAAAAATAATTTGTTTTTCATAATAAATTATTCAGTTAATCATTAATTAGTTTTTATTTAATCTCTATTAGACTTTCAGGTTATTCCTTATTGTTTTGTTGACAAAAATAAAGCATTTTTTTTAAACAACATAAAAGCGTTTTTAGTTTAAGCATTGAAAACTTAGTATTTCTTATTTTAAAACTTTATCTATTTTTATTGCTAATTTTGTAACTCATAAACCAAAACAGCTATGATGCTAAAAGGCGCTTACACATTACTCATCACTCCATTTAAAAAAGATCTTTCACTGGATGAGGAAGGTCTGAAAAGACTTGTTGAAATACAGGTGGAATCAGGTATTCATGGAATTGCCCCGCTTGGTGTTACCGGCGAAAACACCATGATGACAAATGATGAGATATATAAAGTAGTTGAAATAATTGCAAAGAACGCAAAAGGAAAAGCCAAGATAGTTCCCGATGCCTGCTCCACCAGTTTGTGGGAAGCCAAGGAACGTTGTGCAAGATTTGCTGATCTCGGGGCTGATTACATTTCTGTATTTACTCCATATTTCATATTGCCAAAGCAGGAAGGCCTGATTGACTTTTATGAAAAGCTGGCTGATTTTTCGAAAGTCCCTATTGTGTTACATAATGCACCTGAACGTACCGGTGTTGATCTTTTACCTGAAACTACAGGCCTTCTGGCAAAACATCCGAATATTGCAGGGATAAAAGACGGTAATAAAAAGCTCGATCATCTTGCAAAACTATTATACCTCACAAAGGACGAAGATTTCCTTGTATTCACAGGCAAGGATACTACTGCTTTTCCGCTTATCGCTTTCGGCGGTGCAGGAACATTTACTGTGGCAGGTAATGCCATTCCAAAGGTAATGAAAGAACTTACCGACCTTGCTCTTGCAGGAGTTTGGAAAAAAGCAGAACAATTGCATTTTGAATATTATGAATTGTTTGAAGCATTTCGTTTTGAATCAAATCCTATGGCAGCTAAGATGGCTCTCAACTTGATGGGATTGCCTGCAGGCGGCCACCGTTCACCCTTGACTCCATTAAGTGAAGGAAAAACAAAAATATTAAAATCGCTGTTGATTCAGAAGGGATTAATAAAAGGATAAAAACACATTACAATGAATGAAATTATATTACGCTCTCCTGCAACCAGCGCAAATGTTGGACCCGGTTACGATATATTTGCATTAGCACTGAAGGAACCTTTCGATGAAATAAAGCTTTCGCTGAATAATTCAGGTAAAATTGAAATTGTTGTTAGTGGAGATACTTCTAATGTCCCTACAGTCATAGAAGATAATACCGCAGGACTTGCAGTATTGGAACTCTTTAAACGGAAAAACATTGCGCAGGGAGTGAAGATAGAGATCAAAAAAAAGATGCCCAGCGGAGGCGGTCTTGGTACCACAGGTGCTTCTGCAGCAGCGGCTATTTATGGATTAAATAAGCTTCTTGACCTTAATCTGTCATCTAACGAACTTATTGATATTGCCCGCATGGGTGAAGTTGCATCGGGTGGTTCGCCACATGCAGATAATGTTGCTGCTTCGATAATGGGTGGATTTATACTTGTAAAAAGCTATAATCCTATTGATGTACTTAAGCTTGATATTCCTGAGTTTCCCATTGTGCTTGCAGCTATAAGGAAAAGCCAGCGTACAACTAGGGGATTCATCACTTATGAAATAGGACAGGAAAAACTGAAAGAGCAAATGGCACGTTGTTCAAGTGTTATACATGCACTACATACTAAAGATATTAAAGAATTCGGAAGAGCAATAAATGTGGATCATATTGCTGAACCTGTTCGTGGTGCTGCAATTCCTGAATACCTAGAAACCAAGAAAAAAGCACTGGGGGCTGGTGCCTACGGATGTACAATCAGTGGCGGAGGTTCTTCAGTTATCGCATTCTGTAGTATTGAAAAACAAAAAGAAATTGCGCAGATATTTGAGAAATGCTTTTCATTCAATCCTCATTATGTAAAGACTATATGTTCATTCACCAGTAATACCGGTGTGCATGAAATTTAAGTTATTGAAAAAAGTCTCAGTAAAAAAATTATCCTGATTACGGGTTCTGTATGTGGAGTAGGTAAAACGACTGTATTATAGACATTAAAAGAGTTTCTTGTTTAAGAACCTGATAAATATGCCTGAAGCCAATAACAATACAATCAACAAAAACGTAGCTTTATTTGTAACAACGCTATCTGCATTTCTTACAACATTCATGGCTTCATCAATAAACATTGCACTTCCATCAATTGCGAAAGAATTTTCTACAGACACTGTTGTTCTCGGATGGATTGCCACTGCTTATATTTTAACGGCATCTGTATTTCTTGTCCCGTTCGGAAAACTTGCCGATATTTACGGCAGGAAAAAAATATACGCATTAGGAATTATCGTTTATGCAATAAGTTCTTTTATTACTGCAATTGCACCTGATGCGATGACTCTTATTATTGCCCGAGCTTTACAGGGCATTGGAGGCTCAATGATCTTTGGTACCGCTATAGCTATTCTTACATCGGCATTTCCTGCTAATGAAAGAGGAAAAGTTCTTGGATATAATCTCGCTTCAACTTATCTGGGATTATCGCTAGGCCCTGTTATCGGAGGTATCCTTACACATCAGTTCGGATGGCGTTCGGTCTTTTTAGCATGTGTTATTTTAAGCTGCATCCTTATTCCTATTGTAATATGGAAACTCAAAGCTGAATGGACTGAAACCAAAGGTGAAAAATTTGATCTTTTCGGTTCCTTCATTTATATGATCAGTTTGCTAAGTATAATGTACGGATTTTCAATTTTGCCTTCTTTAAAAGGAATTATAATTCTCTGCGCAGGAATTATTTTATTTTTTGTTTTTCTAAAGATTCAGAATAAAGTCAAATATCCTATCCTTGAATTGAGTAATTTCAAGCGAAATACGGTTTTTGTTTTTTCTAACATTGCTGCTTTTATTAATTACAGCGCGACTTTCGCACTAGGATATTTACTTAGTTTGTACCTGCAATATATAAAGGGACTAAACCCACAGGAGGCTGGATTTTTATTACTTGCACAACCTATTGCTATGACACTATTCTCTCCTGTTGCGGGAAGACTATCCGATAAAATTGAACCACAGATCGTGGCTTCTATGGGAATGGCGCTTACTGTATTTGGTTTAATTCCATTTATTTTTCTCGACAATGGCACCTCGAACAGTTATATTATAATTACACTTTTTGTGATAGGGATCGGGTTTGCTTTATTTTCTTCTCCCAATACTAATGCCATTATGAGTTCAGTCGATCGCAAATATTATGGAGTAGCATCTGCTTCGGTTGGCACAATGCGCCTTACTGGACAAACAATAAGCATGGGAATTGCTTCAATGATCTTCGGAATACAACTGGGAAAAGTAAAAATTACACAGGAATATTTCCCGCAATTCATTCAAAGTATTCATATTTTATTTATCATTTTTACTATTCTATGCAGTCTCGGGGTGTTTGCATCTTTGGCAAGAGGTAAACTCAGATAATAGATTTTAAAGTACTTATTTAGCGGCTTTTCATTAATTAATGATTTCAGAAATATCAATAGAAGAATACTTTTCACATCTAAATAATATTCCTGTTATAGACGTCCGTAGTCCTCTTGAGTTTCAGAAAGGACATGTTCCATTCGCGCATAACATACCTCTTTTTTCTAATGAGGAAAGAGCTCATATTGGAACCGTTTATGCTAAGCAATCGCAGGAAAAAGCATTGAAACTTGGATATGAATATATCCAACCTAAACTTGAAGATTTTATTATTGAATCTGAGAAAATAGCACCGCAAAAAGAGGTAGCTGTTCATTGTTGGCGTGGCGGGATGAGAAGCCATGCATTTGCCGAACACTTATTATCTCATGGTTTTAATAAAGTGTATTTAATTACCGGAGGGTATAAGTCATATCGAAATTATGTCCTTCAATCATTTAATAAAGAAGTAAAACTTATAATTATAGGTGGCTATACCGGAAGTGGTAAAACAGAGATACTAAAGCAACTTCGTGAAGATGGTATGCAGGTTATCGACCTTGAAGCTATTGCCAATCATAAAGGCTCTGCTTTTGGTGGAATTGGGCAGATGCAACAGCCTTCATCGGAACAATTTGAAAACAACCTTTTCCATGAATGGAATAAATTGAATTTCTCAAAATATATATTACTTGAAGATGAAAGCTTCAGTATAGGAAGTGTAAATTTACCCAATGCACTTTATGAAAAAATGTGTGATGCTCCTCTTTTTTTCCTTGATATTCCTAAAGAAGAACGTGCAAAGTTTCTTGTCAGCGAATATGCAAATATCGATAAGCAAGCATTGGCAGATGCTTTAAGAAAAATATCAAAAAGACTGGGTGATCAGAATACTAAAGCTGCAATTGAATTTCTAGAGAAGGAAAATTATTTCAAAGTTGCCATGATAACTCTTAATTATTATGATAAGGCATACAAGGAAGTCCTTTCACACAGGAACAGTAAAAACATATATACGCTGAAGTTAGAAAAGGTTAATCATTATGAAAATGCAAAATTTCTTAAAAAATATATAGAATCAGCGAGCTATGAATGAAATAAAACTTACCCAATACAGCCATGGTGCAGGTTGTGGCTGTAAAATATCGCCCTCAGTGCTTACCACAATTTTGAAAAGCAAAATTGATTCCATAACAGATATAAAGCTTTTAGTAGGAAACGAATCCCGCGACGATGCTGCTGTTTATGATATGGGCGATGGAACTGCAATAATAAGTACTACTGATTTTTTCATGCCTATTGTTGACGACCCTTTTACTTATGGTAGAATTGCCGCAACCAATGCGATCAGTGATATATATGCTATGGGTGGTAAACCGTTACTGGCTATTGCAATACTTGGATGGCCAATAAATAAAATACCCACTGAAATTGCTCAACAAGTGCTTGATGGAGGACGGCAGGCATGTAAAGATGCAGGGATCATCATTGCAGGGGGGCATAGCATTGACAGCCTTGAACCTATCTTCGGGCTTGCTGTTACAGGACAAGTTGAAATTTCAAAGTTAAAGAGAAATGATACAGCTACTAAAGGATGTCGTTTATATCTCACCAAACCGCTTGGAGTGGGCATACTGACAACTGCACAGAAAAAAGGACTGCTTACAAAAGAACATGCACATATTGCGCCTGAAATAATGAAAACATTAAACAAAATAGGAATGGAGTTATCTTCACTTAAGGCAGTAATGGCAATGACTGATGTTACCGGCTTCGGGTTGCTGGGACATCTTGCGGAAATGTGCGAAGGCAGTGGTTTGTCGGCCATGATTGAATTTGCAAAGGTTCCTAAGATAAATGTGCTTGATGAATATATTATGAATAAATGCATTCCCGGAGGTACACAAAGGAACTGGAATAGCTACGGTTCATCAATCCATTTGAAAAATGAGGATAATAAAACAATACTCTGCGATCCTCAAACCAGCGGTGGATTGCTTATTGCTGTTGATGGAAATAATTGTGCGGAAGTTGAAAAGATTCTTGAACAAAACAATATTAAAGCACTTCCATTCGGATACCTTACAGAAAGAAGAAAAGAATTGATATCTGTTGAATAAAATACTCAATGTTGGTATATTATTATTAATTTTATCCATGTAATTTATTCATTAAATAAAATCTAAAATCATGAAATATGCTAAATTCTTTTTTATGCTAGTATTATCAATTATACTTGTGCAATGCAATTCACCTGAAAATAATCAGAAGTGTAATGATAAAGTAATTGTAAAATCAAAAATACAAGATGGTTTATATCTTATTTTGAACGAATTTAAAGATACAACAAATATTCAAGCGGGAAAAGGAATAATCATTTCAGTGAATCCAAATTTCCTGAATAAAAAACTTAAGGGAGAACCTTTAAAACTCGAAATCGACACTGGCGATTTTGTTCCTCTTGAATTAGTTTCAGAACCAGATAGTACAATTCAACCGGATAAAAAAGTAAAATTATTTCTTACCTTAGCTGATTCAGCAAGTAAAAAACTGACAAGTTTTACAGAAAAGTACCTGAATAAAAAAGTCGCTCTTGTTATTAATAGACAAGTAGTAACTAAGCATAAGATCAGGGCGAAAATTACCGACGGAAAAGTACAAATAACAAGGTGTACAGATAATGCTTGCAAAGAGCTATACATACAATTAAAAGATGATTATAAGAAGAAAAAGAATTCTCCATGACTTTCTTAAAATATAAAAGATAGTTATTTCTTCAATCCCCTTATCTGTTCTTCAATCACTTTTATTTTAGCTTCAGCATCGGCTTGCTTCTTACGCTCGGCTTCAACTACAATTGATGCAGCATTATTTACAAAATTCGTATTGCTGAGTTTCTTTAGCACACTTTTCAGGAAGCCTTTGGTATAATTGAGTTCTTCTGTCAGCTTTTTAATTTCCTCTTCTGCATTAAAATTATTGGTGACCGGAATATAGAATTCAGTATTTCTCACTACAAAAGTAAAAGCACCTTCAACTTTTTTATCTACATAATCCAGTGATTCCAGATTGCAGAGTTTGCAGGCAAGAGCATCGAAGGTAAGATCAGCTTGCTCTTTATAATTCTTCTTTATGGATAGCTTAATTGTTTCCTTGTTCGGAATGTTCTTCTGAGCTCTAACATTTCTAACTTCCATGATCACATCCTTGGCCAGATCGAATTTGGCAAGTATGCGTTCATCTTTTTCCCCTACACCTGGTAGCGATGCATACATAATACTTTCTTTTTCTTTTCTTTCTGAAATAAGGTGGTAAAGTTCTTCTGTAATGAAGGGCATGAAAGGGTGAAGCAGCTTAAGGAGTTTTTCGAAAATCCCGATTGTAGTTTCTAAAGTAGTTTTATCAATAGGCTGCTCGTAAGCAGGCTTGATCATTTCGAGGAACCACGAACAGAAATCATCCCATACAAGTTTATATACACTCATCAGTGCATCTGAAACCCTGTATTTGTCAAAATTCTCGTTAATAACTTCAATTTCCGCACTTAGTTTTGCATTGAACCAGTCAATGGCAATCTTAGAAGAATCCGGTTGTTTAAGCTTATCGTCAAATTCCCATCCTTTAATTAAACGGAAAGCATTCCAGATTTTATTGCAGAAGTTACGTCCCTGCTCACATAAAGCTTCATCAAATAGCAAATCGTTTCCTGCAGGTGAACTGAATAGCATGCCAATACGAACACCATCGGCACTATACTTTTCCATCAGTTCAATAGGATCAGGTGAATTGCCAAGTGATTTAGACATTTTGCGCCCCTGCTTGTCACGGACAATACCAGTAAGATATACATTTCTAAAAGGAATATCTTTACGGTATTCCAACCCTGCCATTATCATGCGTGCCACCCAAAAGAAAAGAATTTCGGGAGCAGTAATAAGATCATTGGTTGGATAATAATATTTTATATCAGGATTGTCGGGTTTGTTAATTCCATCAAATACTGAAACAGGCCACAACCATGAAGAGAACCAGGTGTCAAGCACATCTTCATCCTGCCTGATTTCACCGATATTAAAATCAATATTGAATTTTGCCTTTGCTTTTTTCTTCGCTTCTTCCAAAGATAATGCAGCAACGATTTCTCCGTTTGGCAGATAGTATGCAGGAATGCGATGCCCCCACCATAACTGACGTGAAATGCACCAGTCCTTTACATTTTCCATCCAGTGCTTGTATGTGTTTTTAAACTTAGCAGGATGAAATTTAATAGTATCGTCCATTACCACATCCAGTGCAGGTTTGGCAAGCTCTGCCATTTTCATGAACCATTGCATGGAGAGTTTGGGTTCTATTACTTCATCGGTCCTTTCGGAATAACCCACTTTGTTTACAATGTCTTCAACCTTTACCAGTTGCTCTTTCTCTTTCAAAAGATCAACCATTTTCTTTCTTGCTATAAATCGGTCTTCCCCTATCAATATTTCCGCTTTCTCATTCAATGTACCATTATCGTTGAAGATATCTATGGTTGTAAGTTTATGTTTGATGCCAAGATTGTAATCGTTGATATCATGAGCAGGAGTTACTTTCAAAGCACCTGTTCCGAATTCACGCTCTACATACTCATCATATATTATCGGGATAGAGCGATTAATTAGAGGTACTAGCGCGCGTTTGCCTTTAAAACTCTTATACCTGTCATCTTCAGGATGTACACAGATTGCAGTATCGCCCAGAATTGTTTCAGGACGGGTTGTTGCAATTGTTATCCATTCGTCAGTTGTACCTTCTATACGATAACGGACGTAATATAATTTAGAATTTACTTCTTTATAATTTACTTCTTCATCCGAAACTGCGGTCAATGCTTTGGGATCCCAGTTAACCATACGGACACCGCGATATATAAGTCCTTTATCAAACAGGTCAACAAAAACCCTTAGAACAGATTCTGATAATTTTTCATCCATAGTAAAGCAGGTACGTTCCCAATCGCAGGATGCACCTAACTTCTTCAGTTGTTCAAGTATGATTCCCCCATGCTTGTTTGTCCACTCCCATGCATGTTTCAGAAATTCCTCTCGTGAAATATCCTTTTTGCTGATGCCTTCTTCTTTAAGTTTATTTACAACCCTTGCTTCGGTAGCAATGGAAGCATGGTCGGTTCCCGGTAACCAGAGAGCATTTTTACCAAGCATGCGTGCCCGGCGAACAAAAATATCCTGTATGGTATTGTTAAGCATGTGACCCATGTGAAGCACTCCTGTAACATTGGGAGGTGGGATAACAATACAATAAGGCTCACGTTCATCCGGAACCGAGCGAAAAAATTTATTCTCATTCCAGTATTTATACCACTTATCCTCAACTTTAGAGGGATCGTATTTGCTTGCTATTTCCATCAGTCTGGCAGTTCAAAATTTAGGCAAAGTTAGGAAAAACAATCAATAAAGCTTTTCTCTTTTTAACAGGTAGGGGAGGAGCACTTCGCGGAAACCCTCGTTCACATCGGCTTCCACAAAATCAACATGATACTGCCCGCACTTTAATTTGATAAGGTTCTTATAATCGGACATTGATTTTTTATAGTGATCCTTTATTTCATTAGGGTGGAGTTTCAGTTCTTCTCCGGTTTCAAGGTCGATGAATTTATAGGGACGGTTCTCGAATTCAAAATCCATTTCCTTTGATTTATCCACTACATGAAAAAGTATCACTTCGTGCTTGTTGTGACGCAAATGCTGCAATGACGACAGCAGTTCTTTCGACCTGTCGGAATTATCCATCATATCGCTGAATATTACCACCAGCGAACGCTTGTGGATATTGTCGGCAAGGTAATGCAAGGCTTCAGTGGCATTGGTTTGCCTGGGCTTTTCTGTTTTTATCCTGCCAAGAAGTTTCTCCAGTTCGGCATAAAGCATGCGGTGGTGCATGGCGCTTGATTTGGAAAGGGTATGCAGATCGACCTTATTAGAGAAAAGACTTACCCCAACAGCATCGCGCTGTTTCTTTAGCAGGTATATCAAAGCTGCAGCGCAATAAACAGAAAAAGAGATTTTATTGAATTTTCCTTTGCCGGGATTTGTTTCTTCCGGGTAATACATGGAAGAAGAATTATCAATGATGATCTGGCAACGGAGGTTGGTCTCTTCTTCAAAGCGCTTTACAAAAAGCTTTTCTGTGCGTCCGAACAGTTTCCAGTCGATATGGCGGGTTGATTCGCCTTTATTATATAGCCTGTGTTCGGCAAACTCTACAGAAAAACCATGAAAGGGACTTTTATGCAGCCCTGTAATAAAGCCTTCCACCACCTGCCTTGCAATAAGCTCAAGGTTGCCGAATTGTTCAATTTCCTTATGGTTTAATGGCTGTTCCAAATGAATGCTAATGTTATTTATTTTACCTATTCATATTTCTCCCCAAAATTACAACATTATTCTTCCCTGCATCATTAAAAAAGGGGAAATTATTTACAGCGAAAGTAAATATTATCAGAACGAGATTGGACAATCCTAACGTGGGATTGTGCAATCTTAACTTAGGATTGTTTAATCCTAACTTAGGATTGCGTAATCCCATCATGAGATTGTCAAGTCTCAATGCAAAATTACATAACGCGGTCTAGTAATTACTTAGTTTTGAGTTGAAACTATGCAGTATTGATTTGAAACTACATAATATTGACCTGCTGTATTATTTCAGCAAAGCATCCAGCTTTTCTGCAAGTTTGTTCTTAGGAACGGCGCCCACCTGCTTATCAGCAATTTGTCCTTGTTTGAAAAATAGTATAGTGGGGATATTGCGTATGCCATACTTGGAAGATATACCGGGGTTACTGTCAACATCAACTTTGCCTATCACCACTTTGCCTTCATAGTCTTTTGCGAGTTCTTCAACCAGTGGGGTTATCATTCTGCACGGACCGCACCATTCAGCCCAAAAGTCTACCAATACCGGTTTTTCTGATTTCACAACCAGTTCTTCAAAATTAGCGTCTGTGAATTCTAATGCCATATCTTTTTTTTTAAGCAAATATAAATGATTCTGTAATTAAAAATATTCTTTGTTTAATTTATTTTGAATTTTATTTCAGGAAATCCTGCAATTACCTTCAATAGGTCTGTTGAATCGACCTTCATCTTTCTTGAAGGAAGTTCGATGGAAATATTCTCAAGCGAATCGAATACAGCGAACTTTAAGTTGCAGTTGCCTGATTTCTTTTTAATGGTTTTTAAGATGCGGTCGATAAACTCTTCAGAAATATCAGTAAGTGACATTTTCAACGTAATATCGCTGACACATTTTTTCAGCACTTCAGAAAGCAGTCCTATATTGGTTATCTTTATTTCAAGCACATCTTTTGTCCCGTATTTTAACTGCACCCTTGCTTTGATGAACAGCAGGGCATCTTTATTCAGAAAATGCTTGAACTTCAGGTAATCCTCCGAGAACAAAGCCAGTTGAATGGTTCCGTCGTAGTCTTCTATCGTGAAATTGCCAAACGGATTGCCGGATTTTAACGTTTTATGGTTCACAGAAGTGATGATGCCTGCAAAAACAAGTTCCCTGTTCCGCAGCTTTTTAAGGTCATCCAGGTCGTTGATTTTTACATTGCAGAAATTATCTATTTCAATTTTGTAATCCTGCAGGGGATGCCCGGAAATATAAATTCCAGTTACTTCCCTTTCCTTGTTCAGCAGTTCCATTTTCGACCATGGCTCACATTCTGGAAGCTTCGGATCGGGAATAACAACATCATCCGTATCGCCAAATAAAGAATGTTGGGTCGATGAATTCTTACCAGCAATATTATTGGCGTGTTTTATAACCTTATCAAGGAATATGGTTTCTTCGTTATCTTCTTTATGCACATATTGGGCCCGGTGTGAATCTTTAAACCCGTCAAAGGCCCCTGCCATTGCAAGCGCTTCGAGGCATCGCTTGTTGCATGAACGAAGATTCACCCGTTTGGCCAGATCAAAGATAGTCTTATATGCTCCGTTTGCTTTGCGTTCCAAAACAATGGCTTCAACAGCAGCTTCGCCCACTCCTTTAACGGCGCCTAGTCCGAAACGTACAGCACCTTTATCATTTACTACAAATTTGAACTGACTTTCGTTAACATCGGGACCAAGAACGGGAATGCCTGCCCTTTTGCACTCGTCCATGTAAAATGTAACTTTCTTGATGTCATTTAAATTTCTTGTAAGCACGGCTGCCATATATTCTGCCGGGTAATGTGCTTTAAGGTATGCTGTTTGATAGGCAACAACAGTATAAGCAGCAGCATGAGAACGGTTGAAACCATAATTCGCGAACTTTTCCATTACATTAAAAACTTCTTCGGCTTTTTCTTTGTCCACTCCTTTATCTGATGCTCCCTTAAGAAATTTTGCTTTCTCTTTTTCCATCACATCCGCAAGTTTCTTTCCCATTGCTTTCCTTAGCACATCGGCAGCTCCAAGCGAATAGCCTGCCATGATCTGCGCAGCCTGCATGATCTGTTCCTGGTAAACCATTATGCCATAAGTGGGCTTCAGGATATCTTCAAGCCATACATGCGGGTATTCTATCGGAACTCTTCCCAGCTTGCGGTCGATAAATAATGGAATATAATCCATAGGTCCCGGGCGATACAAGGCATTCATCGCAATAAGGTCTTCAAAATCGGTTGGCTTAAGTTCCTTTAAATGACTGCGCATTCCCTCCGATTCAAATTGAAAAGTCCCCACCGTGTCACCCTTCTGATACAACTTAAATGTAAGAGGGTCATCCAAAGGAATGGTATCTATATCAATTTTAATATGATGACGGAGTTCTATGTTTTCTATTGCGTCTTTGATGATGGAAAGAGTTTTCAGTCCGAGGAAATCCATTTTCAGCATTCCCACATAACTTACCTGTTCGCCTTCATACTGGGTTACCATTAGGTCTGTATCTTTGGCTGTGCTCAGCGGCAGATGCTCCATCAGGTTATTTTTTCCGATGATGATGCCGCAGGCATGAACGCCAGTATGCCTTATTGAACCTTCAAGCTGGGCAGCATATTTAAGGGTGTCTCTGACAAGCTGGCTGCCTTTTTCTTTGGCTTCTTTTAATTCAGGGACATCAGCAAAAGCTTTTTTGAGAGTCATTTTAGCATCAAAAGGAACAAGTTTTGCCAGCCTGTCTGCTTCCGACAATGGGAGTTTAAGCACTCTTGCCACATCTCGTATAGCCGATTTGGCAGCCATAGTGCCAAAAGTAACTATCTGGGCAACTTTTTCAGAGCCGTATTTCTTTACAACATAATCCTTTACTGATTCTCTGCCATCGTCATCAAAGTCCACGTCTATATCCGGCATTGAAGGTCTTTCAGGATTAAGAAAACGTTCGAAAAGGAGATTATATTTCAATGGATCAATTCCTGTAATACCTATACAGAATGCTACTGCAGAGCCTGCCGCAGAACCACGGCCCGGGCCAACGGCAACGCCAATTTTCTTTGCTTCGTTGATATAATCCTGCACAATGAGGAAATATCCGGCAAATCCCTTTTCCTTTATAACATTTAATTCATAGTTTATCCTAGAAGTAATTTCCGCATTTACTTCAGGGTATACTTTTTCCGCTCCTTCAAATGCAAGGTGGGACAGGAATTCATTCTCATCGTTAAACTTTTCGGGTAAAGGAAAGCTGGGTAAAATAACATCCTGTTTCAGGTCATATTCTTCGATCTTACTTACTATTTCCTGTGTATTGGCCAAGGCTTCGGGGCAATAATCAAAAAGCTTAGCCATTTCTTCTGGTGACCTTAAATATTCATTCCCGGTATATTTCATCCTCTTCGGATCGTCATAATCTTTACCAGTATTGAGGCATACAAGTATATCATGCGCTTTTGCATCCTCGGCATTCACAAAATGAGCGTCGTTTGTGGCAATAAGCTTAATGTTGAATTTTTGCGCAAGACGAAGCAGCACTTTATTAACTTCATGCTGTTCTTTCAGCCCGTGATCCATTAGTTCAAGGTAAAAATCCCCGCCAAAAATATCGAGATAGTCCGCGAGGGCTTCTTCGGCTTTCTTTTCACTATGATGCAGGATGTTGTAAGCTATTTCACCGGCAAGACACGCAGTTGATGCGATCAACCCTTCGTGGTACTTCAGGAGCAACTCCTTATCAACACGCGGTGTATAATAAAAGGCGTCTTTTTGGAAGGCAAGAGAACACAGGCGTGACAGGTTTTTATATCCTTCATAATTCTTTGCAAGCAATATCAGATGGAAGCCGCTTCTGTCTTCTTTCCCCTTTTTATCATGCCTGCTTACTTCTGCCACATACATTTCACAGCCTATCAGTGGCTTCACCCCTTTTTCCCTGGCTGCTTTTAAGAACTCAAGTACTCCGAACATGTTTCCATGATCGGTAATGGCAAGGGAATTCATGCCATATTCCTTAACCTTGTCCATTAACGTTTTAATGTCGCTCTGCCCGTCTAGAATTGAATACTGAGTATGAACGTGTAAATGTGTAAAGTCGGGCATATATGCAGGTTTATAAGGAAAGTGAAAACGGGAAAATCTAATTTTGTAAAATTAACCAAAAAGAAAAGATAAAATATGACTGTTGATAAATAAAGTGTATACCCCTGATATTGCGGGAATGGGTAGTGTTGAAAAAAATACTAAGATTATATAGATTTGCTATTATAATAGAATTATTTTCTCAAATACTTTTGAAAATCAAAAAAATATCGGATATTTGCACCCCAAATTCAAAATTATTAACAAACAATTAAATCTAATTTATGGCAACAAGAATGAGATTACAGAGATATGGCAAGAAAGGGCAGCCTTATTACCATATTGTAATTACGGATGGTCGGGCACCACGAGACGGGAGATTTATTGAAAGAATCGGATCGTATAACCCTCTTACCATACCTGCAACAATTGATCTGGACATGGATAAAGCCCTTACTTGGCTTCAGAAAGGAGCAAGCCCTTCTGACACGGCAAAAGCTATCCTGTCGTACAAAGGTGTACTATACAAGAATCACCTTTTGAAAGGTGTTACAAAAGGCGCTCTTACACAGGAAGCAGCAGAAGCTAAATTTCAGCAGTGGCTTACTGAAAAACAGGCAAAGATCAGCAGCAAGATAAACCAGAAAGCTCAGGAATCTAAGTCAGAAATGAAAAAACGACTGGAATCTGAAGCTAAAGTTAATGAAGAAAGAGAAAGTGCTATAGCTAAGAAACGGGCTAAATTACTTGAAAAAGAAGAGAAAGCGGAAGAAGCAACAGAAGTAGCTGCCCAAGAGCCTGAACAACAAAAAGAAGAAGAACCAAAGACAGAAGCATAGTAGTTTCTTCGCTGATGAAAAGAGAAGAATGCTATCATCTTGGATATATTTTTAAAACTCACGGATTCAAAGGCGAACTTATATTTCTTTCAAGAGAAGAAATTTCTCTGAATCTTAAAAAACCGGAATCAGTTTTTATTGAAATCAATGGACAACTAATTCCTTTTTTTATTGATTTACTTATTCTGGCCGGGACATCTTCTTTTATAATCAAATTCCATGATATTGATAATGCAGCCAAGGCACAACAATATCTGAAATGCAATGTGTTTATCCCTTTATCGGATTTACCCAAGCCAAAAAAGAAAGAAATAACATTTAAAGATCTGGTCGGGTTTAAGGTTGTTGATGATACTTATGGCGATATAGGCGAGGTGAGCCATGTAATGGAAATGCCACAGCAGCTTATACTGGAAATTAAAAAGGGAACAATAGAGATATTGATACCCGCTAACGAGAATATCATCCATAAGATCGATAAGAAGAAAAAAACAATTCTTATCGATGCCCCCGACGGTTTAATTGACATCTACCTTAACCAATGATATGGGGAAAAAGGTAATAAAAATTGTCAGACTGAGGAGCCCTTCCTTTCCCGACAAGTCGGGACAAGCTGTCAGGATAAACTCCACGTCTCGAAGTCTGGCATTTGATGGTCTCACTTCGAGACGAGGCTCCGCCTCTCCTCCTGTGTGACCATGTTATGTATAATCAAATTGGTATCATCCTCAAGTGAGTTTCCAGTTCAAACAGTTCAGCATTAACGATTCCAACTGTGCCATGAAAATAGGCACCGATGGCTGTCTGCTTGGTGCCTGGGCAGATGTTGACGGTTCGGCTTCCATCCTTGATATTGGCACAGGCAGCGGGGTTATTGCCCTTATGCTGGCACAGCGAAGCAAGGCACTGATAACTGCTGTTGAAATTGATAGGGATGCTTACCAGCAGGCTGAGGAAAATTTCGCAAACAGTCCGTGGCAAAAGCGTTTAACTGTTGTTCGTTCCTCCATACAGGAGTATATCAAGGTTTGCGAACAGAAGTTCGACCTTATTGTTTGCTGTCCTCCTTATTTTATCAACTCCCTTAAAACCAATGATAAGAAAAGACGACTTGCGCGGCATGCCGATTCGCTTTCGTTTGAGGAACTTCTTTCGGGCTCCTTGAGGTTGCTGGCACAGCATGGCAAATTCAGCACTATACTGCCATACAACATTGTCCCTCATTTTTGCGAGCTGGCGCTGATTGAAGGCTATTATATTACCAAAGTTACCGATGTTGAACCCAAAACAGGGGCAAAGCCCAACCGCAAACTATTGCAACTGGAGCGCGCAAAGAAAAGTTGTACCAATAACGTTATTGCCATACTCGATAAAGAGGGAAAATCATACACGCCTGAATATAGGAAACTTACAAAGGAATTCTATATTAATTTCTAAACTACCTCGTCTCATCAAATGCCATATTCGCATTATTTCCGTAACTTTACAACCTTAAGTATATATTTAACTGCCTGATGCAATTTAACGAATTCGGATTCAGTCCGCAGCTGTTGGAAGGTATTGAAGCCATTGGTTTTGAAACGGCAACACCTATACAGGAGAAAGCAATTCCTGTTATCCTTGAAGGAAAAGACCTGATAGCTTCAGCACAAACAGGTACAGGAAAAACAGCCGCATTCCTGCTTCCTGTAATTCAGAAAATTACAAATTCACCGCAGGATGGAAATATCCATGCGCTTGTAATTGTTCCTACACGAGAGTTAGCAGTGCAGATTGACCAGCATTTCCAGGGATTTTCTTATTTCACTCCTGTAAGCTCCATTGCAGTTTACGGAGGCACTGATGGTATTTCGTATACGCAGGAGCAGCAGGCGCTCACCGAAGGCGCTGATGTGGTTATTTGCACACCCGGCCGTATGATAGCTCACCTGAACGGTGGTTATGTTAAAATCTCAGAAATTAAATATCTTATCCTTGATGAAGCAGACCGTATGCTGGATATGGGATTTCATGACGACATCATGAAGATCATTTCTTTCCTTCCCGAAACAAGGCAGAACCTCCTGTTTGCCGCTACTATGCCTAGTGAAATTCGATCTCTTGCCAGGAAAGTGTTGAAGAACCCTGTTGAAATAAATATTGCTGTTTCAAAACCTGCAGAACGCATCATGCAGGCATCCTATGTTGTTCATGACAATCAGAAAATTCCTCTTATAAAAGAACTATTGCTGAACAAACAACTTCGAAGCGTGCTGGTATTCTGTTCGACAAAAGTAAAAACGAAACAACTCAGCAATGAGTTAAAAAAATCAGGCCTTTCAGTCGAAGATATTCACTCTGATCTTGACCAGAAAAGCAGGGAAGAGGCTTTAATTGATTTTAAAAGCCGGAAACTGCAGGTGCTTGTTGCAACAGATATCCTTTCAAGGGGTATAGATATTGAAGATATCGATCTTGTGATAAATTATGATGTCCCCAACGATTATGAAGATTATGTACATCGCATAGGCCGTACTGCAAGAGCTGAGACTGACGGTGTAGCCATTACTTTTATTAATGAAAAGGACAAAAGCAGGTTTGCCGCTATTGAAAAGCTTTTAGAAAAGCCAGTTTATAAAATAAAATTACCTTCTCACATCGGCGATGCCCCTGAACATAATGTTAATAAGCCAAGTCATAGTAAACAAAGAAAAAGTAAGTGAAACAGGGCGATAAATTATTTGTAAGAATAGATTATAAAAATAACGGAACCGAGAGAACTGAACAGGACTTTCAGAACCATATTGATTATTTAAAAGGAGTTGCTTCCGAAAGGTATATTGTTGGAGGAGGCTTCGCTAATATCAATAGTGGCATGGTAGTATTTAAGGCAAAAGATTTGGAAGAAGCAAAAACAATTACCGAGCAGGACCCGATAATTGCAAAGGGCTTTTACAGGTATGGATTATTCGAATGGGACCTGGTGATAGTATCCGATAAAGAATAATAATGAGAAAAATATCCATTACATATTTCATCTTTCTTTTTATATTTTTCATTTCATCATTTACTTTAATAGCGAATGGTCTAAAGAACGATACATTATTTATTGCGTTCTCCAAAGCCAGCGGAAACAAAAATTATATCAACTATGTGAAGTGGATAACGCATTACGATAAAAGTATTGTTTGTGTTGATATGATTAAGAAGAAACCTGAACAAGCTTGTGAACTTCTTGAAAAATGTTCAGGATTGATACTTACCGGTGGACTTGATGTTGATCCTGCACGATATGGAAGAACAAAAGATAGTTCCCGATGTGAACTAGATAAAAGACGCGATACACTAGAGTTTGCATTGATCAAAAAAGCTATGGAATTAAGACTCCCTGTGCTTGGCATCTGCAGAGGAGAGCAGGTTTTAAACGTTGCAATGGGAGGCTCACTTATTATTGATATTCCAAAGGATCATGATACCATTGTACATCATCAGACGAAAGAAGGAACGCATACAAAGCATTATGTTAGCCTTGTGCAGGGGACATATCTTTTTAATCAATGCGATACAAAAGGAGATACAGTTGCAAGCAATCATCACCAGGCAGTGGATAAATTGGCCGATTGCTTTAAAGTTTCAGCTTGGGCAAACGACAGCATTGTTGAAGCCTTTGAATGGAAATATCCACAAGGTAAGTCTTTTCTTATAGCTGTGCAATGGCATCCTGAAAAACCGGATACCAAAAACGCTTTGTCATTACCTATAGGGAAAAGCTTTATTGATGAAGCGAAAAAATATAATATAAATCTAAAAAGTAAAAGAATGCAATTACTTTTGTCTAAATAATAAATTAATATGAAAAAAATTACAGTTTTGAAATCCATTGCTTTTGCAATTTACTTTGCATTGTTTACTTCATTTTCATATTCTCAGGGTTGGCAGTCGGTTACTTCGTTTGGAAGTAATCCGGGCAGCTTACAAATGTTTAGTTATGTTCCCGCT
>JBEKEO010000025.1:0-24174 GCA_050013795.1 Bacteroidales bacterium | reverse complement strand
CTGCGCCAACAACTGCAGTATGTTCCAATTGCGGCGCTTCCGTTTTATATCACAGGGTATGCGGTGAATGCGGTTATTACAAAGGCAAACTGGTTGTTGAGAAAAAAGAGGTAAAAGCATAACCTTAAAACTGTCATCAGATGAAAATCGGAATTGACATTATGGGTGGTGATTTTGCTCCCGCCTCAACCATTGGTGGAGCCATACGTGCCCGTAAAGAATTATCTCCTGACATAGAACTTTGCCTTTTTGGTGATGAGAAGATTATCACATCCTCATTATCAGGAGCGGGAGCTAATCCCAACGATTACACTATTTTTCATGCTTCTGAAGTAATTGGAATGGGCGAGCACCCTACAAAAGCTTTCAGCCAGAAACCCAATTCATCCATAGCTGTCGGCTTTGAAATGCTGAAAAATAAAAAAATCGATGCATTTGCCAGTGTTGGAAACACAGGAGCCATGCTTGTCGGCTCAATATACAGTGTCGGCACTATACAAGGAGTCACCAGGCCATGCATTTCAACCTTGATACCGAAAGAGAACGGAGGTATTGGCATCATACTCGATGCGGGGACAAATCCCGACTGCAAAGCTGATACACTTTACCAGTTTGGCATATTGGGGTCGCTTTATGCACAATATGTTTACAATATCAAGAATCCCAAAGTTGGTTTGTTAAACATCGGCGAAGAAGAGGAAAAAGGAAGCCTGCTCACATTGGCTGCGTTCAAACTAATGAAAAACACCACAGATTTCAATTTCATAGGAAATGTTGAAAGCAGGGACTTTTTTAAAGAAAAGGTAGATGTTATTGTATGTGATGGGTTTACCGGAAATATTGTTCTGAAGCAAACGGAAGCCATGTATAGAATCATTGTTAAACAAGGCTTTAAAAATGATTTTATTGATAGATTCAACTATGAGAACTATGGAGGGACGCCGATACTTGGAATAAATTCTTCTGTTATCATCGGCCATGGAATTTCAAACGAAAAAGCAATAAAGAATATGATACTTCATACAAGGGATGTTCATGAAGCAAAACTTTACGAAAAGATTCAGACCGCAATGAGTAATTATACTCAGGTAAAAGTTAACGAGTAAACCATTTATTTATTTTAATCTAATTATTTTCTAATGTCAAAGATCAGGGCTGCAATTACAGGGGTGTTTGGTTATTTGCCTGAATATATTCTGACAAATGATGAACTCAGCAGGATGGTTGATACATCGGATGAGTGGATCATGACCCGCATCGGGATAAAAGAAAGAAGAATAATAAAAGGAATAGGAAAAGGAACCTCCGATGTTGGCACTGAAGCGGTTAATGGCTTATTAAAGAAAACCAACACTCGTCCTGAAGAGATTGATTTAATGATTTGCGCCACCGTAACACCCGACATGCAGTTTCCTGCCACAGCAAATATCATCAGCGATAAAGCAGGAATTAAAAATGCTTTCAGTTACGACTTAAATGCCGGATGTTCAGGTTTTTTATATGCACTGGTTACAGCTACTAAGTTTATTGAAAGCGGCTTTAATAAAAAAGTAATAGTGGTTGGGGCTGAAAAAATGTCGTCTATTGTTGATTATTCCGACCGTGCTACCTGTCCGATTTTTGGCGACGGCGCAGCAGCAGTGTTACTTGAACCGACCACTGAAGATATAGGGATTATAGATTCTGTTCTGCGGGTTGACGGTGTTGGCAGGATACACCTGCACCAAAAAGCCGGAGGTTCTGTGAAACCCGCAACGCACGAAACCATTGATGCCAACGAACATTTTGTTTACCAGGAAGGGCAGGCTGTTTTTAAATGGGCTGTTTTAAAAATGGCAGATGTTTCGCTGGAAGTGATGGAACGGAATAACCTTAAACCCGATGATATTAAATGGCTGGTGCCGCACCAGGCCAACCTGAGGATTATTGACGCTACGGCAAACCGGATGAAACTGGATAAAGATAAGGTGATGATAAACATTGAAAAGTTTGGCAACACCACAGCAGCCACTCTTCCTCTTTGTTTGTGGGAATGGGAACCCCAATTACATAAAGGCGATAATATTATACTTACTGCATTCGGCGCCGGCTTTACATGGGGAGCTACCTACCTTAAATGGGCTTACGATACTAAGTAAAATTAAGTGACTTACGTTTTAGGTTTTTCAATATCCAATATCGAACATACAACTCCCAATTTCCAAGTTTTTTTAACACAGAGGTTCACTGAGAAGACACAGAGTTACACAGAGAAATGGTTATCGGTAAGCGGTTATCAGTTATAGGTATTACCGTTTACTGTTCACTGAATACTGTTTACCTTTTGGCTGCCAACTTTCTATTCTTTTATGAACTTTTTAACTTCAACTCCTTTCTCCGTTTTCACTTCCACAGCATACACTCCGCTTGGTAATGCTGAAACATCTATATTGGTTTTGTTGCCTGTTGCTGAAATTGTTTTTACAAGTTGACCCTGTATGTTGGTAATTTCTATTGCTGCCGCTTGCTCACTGCTAATTATAATGACATTAGTAGCGGGATTGGGGTAAATAGTTAAACCGTGATTAAAGCAAGATGGTTCTTTTATTCCCACAGTAACTTGCGTTCCGCATTCTATACCGTTTTTATTAAAATAAACAATTTCTGAACCAAATGAATACCCATAATCAGGAGGGCCCATACCTTCTTGACTAAAACTAAATAAATATATTCCTAACCCAATTACATAAGAAGTATCAGAAGAACCCGGAGGGCCTGGCTCACCATTACAGCACCATGTTGTATCTTTATTACAAAATGACATCGCTAAATAATAAGTTTGATACATGAAGCAGTCGGGGCTTGCTGAATATGTCCATAACATAGTTCCGCAATAATTCATTAATTGTATCTTTCTGGGATATCCTTCATATTTCTCGAATGGAATTTTAGCAATAATCTGTGAACTAAGATATTTTAGAGTTACTGTATCAGTATGTAATTGAGCCGAATCTAAATAAAAATATTCGTGCAGAGTTTTGTATATAATGGAATCAGCAGTATTGGTTCGAGAAAGTATTGTATAAGTTTCATATTCCGTATAATTCATCCATGGTGGTCCTAAATATTGATAAGCTCCTTCTTTATATTGAATCTCATCCCCAACCTGGTAATCATAAAGCATTTCATTTGTAAGCTCATAAAGTCCTCCTGTGGGAGATATATTGCCTATAAGAGCAAGAGGTTTGAGAACATGTGGAAAAGAATCAATCTGGAAAAATCTTATTAAACCCCAGTTTTGAGCAATAATAATGCTTTGTCCGTTCAGCGCAGAATTTATTATATGTCCGTTAATGTCAGTATTAACTATTGTGTAAAACCTTGCAGAATCAATGTTGTTCAAAACATTTACCGTATCTGTCTTTTTATAAACTAAAAGAAATTCTTGAGATGAATCTTTATAAAAAGCTATAGTGTCGCCTACATCAGTTGTAAAATTAAAAGTAATTGTATCTTTAAAAAGATTAAAAAACCGATACGTAAAACAATTATTATAAATTATTTTTCCCCCTAACCAAGATGGCCAATTTTGTTTAAGACATGAAGCTCCCATTGATGGTGCACACGAATCATAAAAAATTGGGGGAGCATTATTATTTAAAGTAAAATAATTGTAATAAACAGAATCTGCTCCAACCGATATTATAGTATCAAACGCAAGGCTGTATCCATTTGCAGGAACAGGATATTCGGTAAAAAGTTTTTGCGAAGTGGCATGAAACAACTTATAATTTTGGCAATAAATAAATAAAGGAAACACAATAATAACAAAGGCTGAAATTAATCTTTTCATAGCTTTAATTTAATAGAAACACCAAAGGTATAATAATATTAAGCTGAAATCAAGCAATTTACCAAAAATATTTTCTCATTCATCCTGCTTCCTAACCCATCATAAATTATTACCATCCCTTCCCCTCTAAAAATATAGCAATTCCTCTTTGCTTTTAACACATTTTATTGAACAGCTACCACATTAGGAACTCATGTTTACACAATACCTGCAGGTAATATCACTTTTCCTGTAGTTAATTACACATTACCAACTGGTAAATACACATTTCTGATTAGTAATTGCGCATTTCCAACAGGTAATTACACATTACCAACTGGTAAATACACATTTCCAATTAGTAAATACACATTACCAACTGGTAAATACACATTTCCAATTAGTAAATACACATTTCCAACTGGTAATTGCACATTACCAATTAGTAATTGCGCATTTCCAACAGGTATTTACACAATTACTACAGGTATTTACACATTAAACCTGTTTTAGTGCACTACGGCATACAATATTTCAATACTCCATGCAATGGGGTCTGTGCCGTAAGTATAAACAGGTGTCTGATGTTTCTTTTTGGTACTTTTGGTTGAAAGTGAAGACACGGGTTTTGCCACTTCGGTTTCAGACAGTTTGCTGGCAGGAGTAGTGAGGATTACGCCCCGCTGCACAGCCAGAATATCGCCGGTTTTAAGCCCGCCCCCGCTCACCATAAGTTCGGTGGTATGAATAGGAATATTGGGGCTCCACACCGTGGGTATAACGTCTTCGGTGGTTTTTGCTACCCGCAGCACATAAATGGCGCCCCTGCCCGCAGTTGGAATCTGGATGAGCACGGTGTTTTTTGCCGAAGGCTTTTGCCTGAAAGCATGCGGTGTTTTATGCCCTTTCCCATCCAGCTTAAAACCTACTAATAAAACAAATGCTTCACCCACTTTCACATCGCCTGCCGCAACCGCTAACCTGTTGGCAATACTTTCCACCTGGCTGGCCAAGTCATCCAAATCATTCAGTAAAGCGGTTTTCGTAATTCCTTCATCATGCGCCGTATTAACGGGTGGCTGCGACTGCCTGCCCGAATGAATATTCAGCAGTGCGATGGATTTTGATTTCAGCGCCGTATCGGTTACCACCGGGTTTACCGGTGGGGTAGCGCTGGGCTGGTTGAGCGGGGCAACCCCCGTTGTTTTTATACCATTTCCAAAGGCGCACAAATCGGTAGTATTATCCTTTTGATATGCCCGTGACACTTTAATTTTAGCCAATTTCTTTTTACTTGGCGTAACTGGTATGGCAACCAAAATAAACCTGCCATAACCGATTGGGACTGATTTTAAAATTTTCTTTTTCATGGCTGTAAGTTTTAATGTGTATAATAAGTTAGCTATTACAAAATTACAACACAGGAAGGGCGTGGCGCAAGCGGAAATCAGTTAACGGTAGGTTCTAATCAGTTAACGGTAGGTTTTGGGGTGTTTTTGCCAATCTGTATCGTTTAAGGGAATTTGAAGAAAAAATGAGTGTTGATTTATACTAATAGAACAACCAAAATAGAAAATAATACTGCCTACTGCTCCTGCTTACTGCCAACTTTTTTAAAGCAGCAGCAGCCTGTTGGCGTCCTGCTTTACAAAAACAAAAAGCAGCAGCGTAAAAGCCCATAGCGAAGAACCTCCATAGCTGATAAAAGGCAGGGGAATGCCCACCACAGGCGCCAAACCTATGGTCATGGCAATATTTATAGCGAAATGGAAAAGCAGTATGGAAGCCACGCAATAGCCGTATATCCTTGCATAAGGCGAACGCTGCCGTTCAGCCATCATAATGATGCGAAGAAAAAGCCAGACATATAAAATAACTACAAGCGCACCTCCGAAAAACCCCCATTCTTCACCTATGGTACAAAAAATGAAATCGGTGCTTTGCGCAGGGACAAAATTATACTTGGTCTGGGTTGCCTGCAAATAGCCTTTTCCGATGAATCCGCCCGAACCTATGGCTATCATCGACTGGTTAACATTATAGCCAATGCCGCGCGGATCGGCATTTTTATCAAGCAGCACTTCTATCCTGTTTCGCTGGTGAGGCTCAAGAACATTGTTATAAGCGAATTTCACCGAATAGACAAAACCCGAAATAAGTATCAATGTTCCGAACAATGTGAAAAGTTCACGTTTTCGCTTTCGGACAAAAATGAGCAACAAAAGAGTTATCCCTGTGAATATTCCGATAATGATGAACGGGTTGAAAATAAGAGCCATGAAAAACAAAACTATCATTACCAGTCCTATCAGCAAAATATTTCCTGAAAGACCTTCCCTGTATAAAACAAAAATAAATGCCGAATACACCAGGGTGGAGCCTGCATCGCCCTGTAATACTATAAGTCCGGCAGGCAGGCAAAGAAGAACAGCGGCTATGAATTTGGTCCTGATATCCTGTATCTTAATATTTAGCGTGCTTAAGTATTTTGAAATAGCGAGAGCGGTAGCAAATTTGGCAAATTCGGAAGGCTGCAGTTTAAATCCTCCTATCAGGAACCATGATTTATGCCCCTGCGTTGCATTTCCAAATATTAAAACCGCGACCAACAACAGAATTACCAAGCCATAAATGTAATAAGAAAAGGATGGGAAGAACTTAATATCAATAGAGAGTACAATAAGTATCAAGATTATAGCACATCCGATCCATATCATTTGCTTGCCATAAAACTGCGAGAAATCGAATACTGATTTGTGCTCGTCGTTATGCAGGGATGCGTAAATATTCAGCCAGCCAATCAGGACAAGAGCAAGATATAATCCTACGGTTATCCAGTCGATATTATAAAATATGTTCTTCTGTTCTCTCACGGATAATAGACTTTTCCTTCCATCATTTGCTTTTCAAGGTCAACACGTTTGATCTTCTTGTTGATATATTTCTCAACCATTAAGCTGGCAATAGGGCATGCCCATGTGGCGCCCCATCCGCCGTTTTCCACAATAACCGAAACAACGATCTTAGGATTATCCATAGGGGCTATCAAAATAAAGTTGGAGTTGTCCTGCCCTTTGGTATTTTGCGCTGTTCCTGTTTTTCCCGCCATTTTTATGTTATCAATCTTAGCCCTCATACCTGTTCCGGCTTCAATAACCTGATGCATCGCTTCCAGAACAAATTCAAAATATTTTACATCTACATTTACTACGCGTTTGTTAGTATACAAAGTATCAATAACTTTATTTTTACCTATACTTTTCACAATATGAGGAACGTAGTAGTACCCGCGATTGGCAAGAATAGCGGCAAAATTTGCTAACTGCAGGGGAGTAACGGAAACTTCTCCCTGCCCTATAGCAAGCGAATGAATAGTTAATCCACGCCATCTGCTCGATCCGTGAAGCTTATCGTAAAATTCTGCCGTTGGAACGTTTCCTGATAGCTCATAAGGAAGGTCGCTGAAGAACTTTTTGCCGAATCCAAAGCTCAGCACCATATCTCGCCATTTATTAAAAGCATCTCTTGTGTTCTTATACCCGGCTCTTTCAATAATAGCCAGAAAAACATACGTAAAATAGGAGTTGCATGAATACTGTATAGCTTGTTCCAGGTTGCAGGGTGAAGGATGCGCTTCGCACTTCACTGTAACATTTCCCATTTGAAAGCCCATGTTGCAAGGAAAGCGTGTATTTTCACTTATTACTCCAAGTTGTTGCGCAATGAGTGCATCAAGGATTTTAAACGTAGAGCCCGGCGGATACCTTGCCATTAAGGCCCTGTCGAATAAAGGCTTTTGCTTGGTATCCGCTAATAATTTCATGTAATTCTTTGCGCGGTCGCTGCCTGCTAAAAGATTCGGATCGTAAGAAGGACTTGAAACAAGAGCAAGAATTTCTCCTGTTGAAGGTTCAATGGCTACAATACTGCCCCTTTTGTTATTCATCAGTTGCTCGCCGTATGCCTGAAGGTCGGCATCCAGGGAAGTGGTAATATCCTGTCCTGCAACACAGGCAGTGTCATAAATGCCATTATGAAAACTTCCCTTCACGCGGTTAAACGCGTCATACATGATTAATTTTTCACCCTTTTTCCCCCTGAGTACTTTTTCATAACTTTTTTCAATCCCGCTGACACCAATAAACTCACCAGGCTTGTAATAATTATCGCTGATGATCAAATCTTCGTTCACTTCGCCAATATAACCGAGCATATGTGCAGCTATAGGAAGCGGGTATTTTCTCAGGGTCCTTGCCTGTACATTAAAACCGGGAAATTTATACAACTTTTCCTGTAAAAAGCCATAAGATTCTTTTGATATCTCCCTGTCAAATACCGAGGGTGTATATGGAGAATAGTTTCGCGCCTTGATCATCCGTTGCCTGAAAGTTTCTTTTGTAATATTGATAAGCCGGCAAAGTTCATTGGTGTCAATATATTTTACCTGCTGCGGTGTGACCATCAGGTCGTAGGTTGCTTCATTATAAACAAGAAGTTTCCCGTTCCTGTCATATACAAGCCCTCTTGCAGGAAATTCAATTATTGGTTTCAACACATTGCTGTCGGCAGAAATCTTATAACTGTCGTCAATAACCTGCATATAAAATAAACGGCAAACAAAGATCAGCCCTATAGAGAGGATAATGATATTGATCACATATTTTCTTCCTGAATACGGGGCAGTCATAATACTTGTCGCTTTGCTGTTGGATTAAACAACAAAATTAATTAATGAAAATAATTAAAGCTTTAATAAAAAAGGTTTCTTTTCAATAATTACAAACAAGCATGAATTTTGTACCAGAATACATCCTGAGATAAAATATAGATCCCTTGCTTTTTTGTCAGGCTTGGTTTTCTCCGGATTCCTTTTCCTTTTCTTCCATCTGTATATGCAGCAATTCCCACTGCTTCATCTCTTCTTCCTGTTGTTTCTTCAGCTTTTCGTATTTGGCATAAAACTCTTTATCGGCAAGTATGTTTTTGTATGTTCCCGGATTGATGAGCATTTCATCTATCTTCCCGACTTCTTTCTCAAGAAGGGAAATCTTTTCTTCCGATTTTTCAATAAGGGTTTTCAGCTTCCTGTATTCTTTATTGAATTGTTTTTTCTTTTCCCTGTTTTGTTTGTTTAGAGAATCTTCCGGTTTTTTCCCTTTTGAGTTTACTGACTTCTTCGAAAGTTCAAGTTCTCGTAATGACTCAATCTTCCTTGATTTCAGGAAATCATAAATATCGCCGAGGTATTCCCGTATGCTGTGATTTTTGAATTCAAATATCCTGTTTGTCAGTCCATGCAGGAAATATCTGTCGTGAGAAACTATCAGCAGAGTTCCATTATAATGCAGCAATGCTTTCTTCAAGATATCTTTTGAGCGCATATCAAGGTGATTCGTGGGTTCGTCCAGTACAAGAAAATTAACCGGACTTAATATTAGCTTAGCTAATGCCAGCCTTGATTTTTCTCCACCAGAAAGCACTTTAACCTTTTTAGTTATGCCGTCTTCATCAAACAAAAATGAGCCTAAGATGGAACGTATCTTTGGCCTTATCTCGCCAACAGCAGCTTCGTCAATAGTTTCAAGAACTGTTTTTTCAGGATTAAGAAGGTCCGACTGATTCTGGGCATAATACCCCAGTTTCACATTGTGCCCGTGTTTCATTTCCCCCAGAAAATCGAGGTCATTAACAATTATGCGGGAGAGTGTGGTTTTGCCTTCACCGTTTTTACCAACGAATGCTATCCTGTCTCCATTATTAATAAGGAAATTAAGATTATCCAGAACATGATGACTCCCATAACTTTTAGATAAATGACCTGCTTCGATTATTACTTTTCCTGCATGTGGCGCAGGGGGGAATCGGAAAAAGATTGAAGATGTATCTGTTTCATCAACTTCTATTCTGTCAATCTTGTCAAGCAATTTTATGCGTGACTGTACCTGCCTTGCTTTAGTTGCCTGATAGCGAAAACGATTTATGAATTTCTCGCTATCTGCAATTTGTTTCTGTTGATTATTGTATGCCGCAAGCTGATGTTCTATTCTGTCGGCACGCATTTGTTCATATAGTGAATAAGCCGCTTTATAATCATAAATTTTCGCCAGAGAAATTTCTATAGTGCGTTTTGTAATATTATCTAGGAAAGCCCGATCATGTGAAACCAACATTACGGCTCCGTAATAATTAATAAGAAAATCTTCGAGCCATTGAATGGATTCAATATCCAAATGATTGGTAGGTTCGTCAAGTAGAACAACATTCGGTTTTTGAAGGAGTATTTTTGCCAGCTCTACACGCATCTGCCACCCGCCGCTGAATTCTGATAATTTCCGATTGAAATCATGATGTAAAAATCCGAGGCCTAATAAAATCCTTTCCGATTCGCCCTGCATATTCTGACCACCTAATAAATGAAAGCGCTCATTTGCATCGGTGAGTTTATGAAGAAGATTAAAGTATGATTCCGATTCAAAATCTGTGCGACCTGCTATTTCAGCGGTGAGTTTTTTTATACTTTCTTCCAAATTCAATGCTTCGGCAAAGGCTGTCATTGCTTCCTGCAGAACGGTTTTCCCAGAGTTTACGAAATTAATTTCCTGAGGAAGAAAACCTATCGTTGTATCTGAAGGAATTACCACGTTGCCCTTCTCGGGTTCTTGCATTCCTGCAATTATCCTCATCAATGTAGTTTTGCCGGCGCCATTCTTACCTACCAAACCTATTCGGTCCTTGTCGGCGATAACAAAGGAAACATCATCAAATAAATCAACACCGGTAAAATGTATCGAGAGGTTATTTACAGAAATCATTATTCAGGTTGTTCAGGGGTGCAAAGATAATAAGCTCCGGCTCATTAAAAAATGAAGGAAAATTAAATAGTTCCACTTGTAAGGAATATGAAAATATTATCAGCCAAGACTGAGTTATAAATTTTGGAAAGGGAACTAATTAAACAATTTTACAAGGAAATAAGCCGACATAGCCGCAATTACACCTATAGCCATCATTTTCAAAGCTCCAACAACTGGATTCTGACCAGTAAGCTTGCTTTTGAAATATCCAAAAACCAGCAAGCAGACCACAGTTACAATAAATGATAATTTAAATCCGGTCTGAGGCATGGAAGTGAAAACATAAGCCAACATTGGGATTGCACCTCCTACAATGTATGACATACCAATATTAAAGGCGCTTTTCTTCGCCTTATTTTTATCTGGTTCTTCAAGCCCCAGCTCGTATTTCATCATGAATTTTACCCACTTATCGGTATCCTTGCTGAGTTCTTCAACAGCGCTATTTTGCACGTTTTCTGATAATCCCATTTCTTCAAATATCTCTTTCACTTCTTTCTTCTCAGTTTCAGGGAAATCAACAGTTTCCTGGTACTCGCGTTTAAGCTCGGATTGATAGTGATCTAATTCTGTTCTTCCTGCAAGGTAGCCACCCAGCCCCATTGCTATAGAGCCTGCAATTATTTCGGCTATGCCTGCGGTGATGATAAGCCCGTTCGACTGCACAGCACTGCTTAAACCTGCGGCAAGAGCAAAAGGAACGGTAAGCCCATCGGACATTCCTATCACTATATCCGAAATGAAATCGGAACTTTTTAAATGTAATTCATCATGACCCATACGAAGACCGAAGAATTATTTTGCTGCTAATTTTTCATTAATTGAAGCCAGCATCTGCCCGACATTCTTCCACCTGATTATTTCAGAGCTTTTAAACTTCACACCGAAATGTTTTTCAATGGCAACAACTAGGTTAACGTGCGAAAGGGAATCCCATTCATCAATATTGTCGGCCGTCATTTCAGGAGTTATTTTAATATCCCTATCATCGAATACTTTGCAGAATACTGCATTCAATTGTTCAAATGTGTCCATTATTTATTGTTCTAGATTAAAAAATTCAAAGTTAAAAACATTTTATTCATCCAATGTTGAAATATCACCGGGATCGGTTCCCATATACCATGCTTTCAATACACGCCTCATAATCTTGCCGCTTTTATTCTTTGGGATTTCTTTAATTACTTTTATTTCCTGGGGTGTGGCAATAGAAGATAATTTATTTGCCAGTCGCAAACGTATGTTCATTTCCAAATCATCCGACCACGAAAACTGACCTTTAAGTCGGATGAAAGCCACTACCTTTTCAAATAGTATATCGTCAGGAGCGCCTATTACACCTGATTCTGCAATCTCGGGTATTTCAAGCAATGCGCTTTCTATTTCAAATGGACTTATCAGGTGACCTGCAGTATTTATTACATCATCATTTCTTCCGACAAACCAATAATACCCATCTTCATCACGATAGGCAAGGTCGCCGGAATAATAATACCCATTCTTGAATTTCTTTTTATATACTTCTTCATTGTTCAAATATATTCTGAACATGCTGTCCCATCCGGCTTTTACACAAAGGTTACCGGTTTTCTTATCATTTATTATGTTTCCCTCATCCGAAATAATCGCTGCTTCTATTGCACCATTTGGCTTGCCCATTGAGCCAGGCTTAACAGTCAAACCCGGGCGATTAGTAATCATGATACTTCCTGTTTCCGTCTGGAACCATGTATCGTAAATATCTTTTTTGAACAATTCCCTCGACCAGTGAATGACTTCAGGATTAAGAGGCTCGCCCACGCTGAAGATATGTTTCAGGTTTTTCAAATCATGTTTCAGATAGATCGACCTGTCTTCCCTCATCAGCATCCTGAGTGCTGTTGGCGCTGTATACCATATAGTGATCTTTTCATTTTCCAACAGCGACATCCAAACATCTGCATCATAAGAGCCGCCAAAATGAACCTGTGTAACACCCATACTCCACGGGCCAATGATACCATAAGATGTTCCCGTAACCCATCCCTGATCGGCAGTGCACCAGTATATTTCGTTCTCGTTCAATTGAAGAACGTGTTGTGATGTATAGTTTTGCAATAACACACTTCTATGTTGATGAAGCACACCTTTGGGTTTGCCTGTGGAACCAGAAGTATAATGAAGTACAGATGGTGTGTCTGGTTGAGTAATTTCAACATTAAATTTGTCCGATGCTTCTTTCATCAGCAAAGAATAACTAAGAACATTAGCGGATAAATGTTCATCAATATCGGTGATGATAATAGTTTTCAGTGCAGGGAGTTTTTCCTGGATACGAGATATCTTTTTATAAAGACTCTTTTTTGTAATAACACCTTTAGCACCAGAATCGCCAAGCCTGTCAAGTAAAGATTCTTCACCGAAATTAGAAAAGAGTGTTCCTGCCACTGCTTGCATTTTTAATGTGCCAAGGAAAGCAAATATCTGTTCAGGTGATTTGGGAAGGAAAGTAAAAAAAATATCGCCTTTATTAAAACCAAGTTCTATAAGAACATTAGCAAATTTATTGGTTTCCTTATCAAGTTTGTTAAAAGTATAATTGGTTCTCTCAAGGCTGCTGTTTATCCACCTTATGGCAATTTTATTGCCCCGACCTTCGACGCATTGCTGTGAAGTACAAATGTGTCCTATATTATATTGTTCGTTTTTAACAAGCGAAATATGCATGTTTTCCTGTAATTTTTCGCAAAAGTACAAAATTTAAAAAGGAGTACTTAGTAATTCTTGTACTCCTTTCGCATATTGGCTTAAGAAAATTTTTCTTTCACAAGCTTCCTACCCGCAATTCTCTGTTTTAAGTTTTTACTTTCACAAAATATATTCCGCTTAACGTATCTTTCAGGTAAGAGGTGGAACCAATTTCTGATTACTGCGCAGGTATAATACGCGGTATGAAATTGTTCTCACGTAGATATTGAATGTAACGCGGCAATACATATTGAACTTTTTCCTTTGCTTTAAGGCTATCGTGAAAAACTACTACATCCCCACTTTTCGTATTATTTAAGAGAGAATTAAGGCATTTATCCTTATCAAGCTTAATATCGAAATCGCAACTTAAATTGCTCCACATAATTACTGAGTATCTGTGTTTCAAACCCCTTAATTGAGCATGTTTCAGTTTGCCGTAGGGCGGACGGAACAAAGGCGATTTTACCAACCGGTTGCAATTTTCGACATCTTCAAGATACTTCAGTGTATTGGTCTTCCATCCGTTATAATGACTGAAAGTATGATTACCAACTGAATGACCGTTTTGCAGAATAGAATCATACAATGCGGGATATGCTTCAACATTCTTTCCCAGACAGAAGAAAGTAGCCTTTGCCGAATATTTATTTAACTCGTGAAGAATAAATGGTGTGGTTTCGGGATTAGGGCCATCATCGAAAGTAATATAAATGTTATTGCTGTCGTTTGGCAACTCCCAGGTAAGGTCTCTTTTATGAACTTTCCTTATAATCCTGGGCGTTGAGAATAGATACATAACTTAGGAAGCTAAATAAATAATATTACAGGAAAAAGGACAATTCTGCATTCGTCAAATAAACATTATTATTTTGTTCTTCTTTTCTTTCCAGCGGCTGGGTTTTCCTTTTGACTTGCAGAGTATATACTATAATAGTTATCAAATATCCCTTTTGCTTTTTTTGACAGAGTATCCTGCTTAAACTCACCCGTTACCATAGCAATCCTGTTCATTACACGAAGCGCTAAATCCTTCTGATCGTCAATATCTGCGGCCATAGTCCCTGTAAAGGCGAACAAATACACAAAGTTCTGCCTGTATAATTCAATAAGGCGTGTCATTAATTTATTTGCTTTAGCTGTTGCCCCGGCCTGGTAATATGCTTCGGCTATTGACATCACAAAATAATTGTAGGGGACAGAAGATTCGGGCATTACAGCCATGCATTTATCAAGGACTTTTACAGCCGAATCCTTTTTCCCTTCAATAATAAGCTGGCCGGCGAGCCTTGAAAAAAGATTGCGGAAATTCATTGTCATTCGTATATTTGTTTCATCAAGATATACAGTCGAATCCTGCATATTTCCCCATTGGAACTTATTCATTACATTATCATACATGGCTTTTGAATAAACTTCGCCTGTCTGTCCATCAAAGCTATGCGACTTAAGCGGGACAAGGCGAAAAGCCAGTCCCTCTTCCTGAAAGTATTTTTGCAAACCTATATACGCTTCATCACCGGTTGTTATGGAAAAGTAGATCGGACGCTTCCAGTTGTTATTTGCAAGTATATCAAGCAAGGTAAGATCGTTCTTTTGCACCCCATATCCTTTCAAATTCCACTCCATTACATCAACAATGGAATCGGCTTTTTCGGGAGGAACCGTACCGCTTGCAAGAACAGCCTTTTTATCAACGGTAAGCTTGACATTATGAGTAGGGAAATAATCTATCTTTTTTCCTGAGGCAATTGTTAATTTGGTAGTGGGGTCTTCGCTTAATGCAAAATTCATCAGTTGTTTCAGCTCAACAGAACCTTTTACATTTTCGTTATCGTAAATATAAACAGCATCGCGTGTGCCGTTTCTGTATTGATTCCATGCCATGGAAATAGGCAATGGATCCGATTCATACGCTTTCTTTGTCATAGCGTAGATGTAGGAATCGGTATTGAGGAGGCTAAGATTCACCACCCTCACATCTCTACGTACACCCATAACTTCCTGTGCATACCATAAAGGGAAAGTATCATTATCGCCATTGGTAAACAATATCGCATTAGGAGCGCAGGAATTGAGATAATCGGTAGCTACGGCAAACATAGTGTATCTGCCGGAACGGTCATGCCCTGTCCAGCCATTTTTACCCATCACATAAGGAACTGCTGCAAAACAAACAATTGTTACAATGATGGCTGACAGAACGGGTTTTATTTTTGTTTTCAGTTGATTAAAAATCGCTATTACGCCCATACCTATCCAGATGCAGAAAGCCATCATAGAGCCTGCATAAGCATAATCTCTTTCCCTAGGCTCTGCGGGCCCTTGATTAAGGTATAGAATAATAGCCAGTCCTGTCATGAAGAAAAAAAGCAAAACAACCAGCCCATCCTGATACCTGTGCTTAAAGTGATAAAACATGCCTATCAATCCCAGCAATAGTGGAAGAAAATAAAAATGAGTTGTCCCTTTATTTTTAAGGTTGTCCGGCAACAAATCCACAGGACCTACAAGTGATTCATCAATAGCATCTATTCCGCTTATCCAGTTTCCATTTAAGGGTTTACCAAAGCCCTGCACATCATTCTGCCTGCCAATGAAGTTCCAGAAGAAGTATCGCCAGTACATGAACCCGAACTGGTATCGCCAGAAGAAAGCAAGGTTCTCCGAAAAGTTTGGTCTGTTAATAACGGTTGGTTCCCCGTTAGGAGATGAAACAGTAATAGGTGTGCCTTTTATATCTACCCAATCCTTATACAAACTAGCTTTCTCTGTTTTCCACATTCTCGGGAACATAGTGCAGAACCTTGAATCAAAGTTTGGAACCGAACCTTTGCGGTCATCGGTGATAACGTACTTGCCGGCTTTGTCATCCCTTGAATAATAGGGTGTGCCATCGTTATATGGCTGCTTACTGTCGAGAGGTGCATTATAATATTGACCATACAGTACAGGCCAGTCGCCATACTGCTCCCTGTTGAGGTACGATAACAGAGCAATAGCATTCTTGGGCTTGTTCTCATTTAAAGGTGTTTCAGCGTTAGCACGAATAATAAGAATAAGATAGGTCGAATATCCTATCAGCATAAAAGCGAATGTAAGGATAAGGGTATTCATCACAGCTTTTTTATTCCTGATATAATAGAACAATGTTATTAAAAGCCCTGCCATTATCAGCCGCATTATAAAACTGCCGACGCCAGTGCTTCCAATCAGTATCAACAATAGGAATATGGCAGACAGTATGAACAATAAGTTTCTGTGCGCAGGTTTTAAATTGGGCCTGGTTGTATATAATACACCTCCGGTAATCAAGGCAATAAATAAAAGTGCAAGAAATAAACTCCCCGAATTAAAAGGCATTCCAAGCGTGTTAACAAAAAACAACTCTGTTTTGGCAAACAGGTCAACAACCTTGGGAATAATAATGCTGAATATGGCTCCTGTAATTCCAAGCGATACCAGGGAAGCTATCAGTATTCCTTTGAATGAAGGCTTGTAATATTTAAAGTAAAACAGAAAGCCCATAGCGGGTATTGCCAGTAAATTCAGTAAGTGAACGCCAATGGACAGCCCAATAAGGAAGCCAATCAAAATGATCCAGTGGAAGCTGTCACGCTGGTTTGTTTCCCTGTCCCATTTGGTTGCACACCAGAAAATGGCAGAAGTAAAGAATGAAGCCATTGCCCACACTATTCCTTCGACTGCTGAGAACCACAACGAGTCGCAGAAAATAAATGAAACCGCCCCAACTATGCCGGCTCCAAATACTGCATACATACCGGCTTTATCCATTTCTTCCCCTTTGCCGTTAATAAAGAATTTCCTTCCCATGTAAGTAATGATCCAGAAACAGAACATTACAGAAAATCCGCTGCAAATTCCACAAAGATGATTTATCAGGGGAGCGACCAGGGCCGTGTTTCCAAACGACAAAAGAGAGATAAGCCTGCCCAGCAGCAGGAAAGTAGGGGCACCGGGAGGGTGGCCTACTTCCAGTTTGTATGAACAGGAAATAAATTCACCGCAATCCCAGAAGCTTGCCGTTGATTCGGATGTAAGGAAAAATATACTGCAGGCAGCAATGCCGACAAGCCAGCCAATGATGGTGTTAAGTTTATTAAAATCTTTCATTCTGCTTTATTGATTTGAAGTGCGAATATATAAAAAAAGCGGAAATCATATTTCCGCTTTTGTGAAATGAAAACGCTCCTTTGTGAAACGAAGGAACTCACAGAAACTTTCCGGGAGCTCCTTCATAACACCTGGGAGCTCCTTCATGACGCCTGGGAGCTCCTTCATGACATCTGAGAGCTCCTTCATGACATCTGAGAGCTCCTTCATGACACCTGGGAGCTCCTTCATGATATCTGGGAGCTCCTTCACGACACCTGGGAGCTCCTTCGTATAATGAAGGAATAGCCACAAACTTTCTGGGAGCGCTTTCGATATACGAAAGCGCACTTTGGGGATGCTAAGGTACATCCTGGAAATTTTATGTTGTCTTTCAAATAATTATATGTTATCGCAAGCAAATAGATACTCAGTTGAACTTTGAATTATTTTAGCCATTAAAAATTAGTAAGAAATGAGTTAACAAATTAAGAATACCACAAAAAAAGCCACATTTTCATGCGGCTTTTTTATATTGAAACTTTCTTTTTTTTATTTAGAGTACATCGAATAATATTTATCGAAAATCTCTTTTGCTTTTTTAGCAACAGCATCCTGTTTGTTCGATTGGGCAACCTGTGCTATGCGCTGTATAATGCCCAGCGCCTGCTGTTTGTGATAATCAATCCGAGAAGCTTTTGAGCCTGTAAAAGTGAAATAATATCTCAAATCCTGCTCATAAAGGTCAGTCAATCGGTTCATTATTTTATTTGCCTTATCAATAGCGCCTGCAAAATAATAAGCTTCCCCAACCATGTATTCATAATAGTTGTAAATAACATTTCTTTCGGGGAAAGTTTGTTGGCATTTATCAAGCACCTGTATCGCCTTAACCTTTTCTCCCTTTTCTGTCAAAGCATTGGCGAGACGGGTAAAGCTCATGCGAAGGCTCAATGCCATTCCCGATACTGTTTCATCAATGTACAAAGTAGTATCCTGTATGTTTCCCCATTTGAATTTGGTCATCATATTGTTGTACATTACATCAGTGTTAACCGATCCGGGTTCTCCTTTTGAAGAGTTATTGTTCTTCACCGGGATTAACCTGTATGCAAGCCCTTCAAGCCAAAGGTACTTGTCAAGTCCAAGATAAGTGCTGGTACCTGAAGTTGAAGCAAAATATACCGGGCGTTTCCAGTTATTGTTTGCAAGAAGGTCAAGAATCATCAGGTCGGCTTTCTGAACGCCGTACCTGTTACATGTCCAGTCAATAGAAGGAACAATGGAATCCCTAAGTTCTTTTGGTACTGTACCGTTGTTTATTACAGTATTCTTATCAACAAGGATACTCAGATTCTTTGTCGGGAAATACTCCACATTTCCTCTTGAAGTAGGGAATTTTGTTTGTGGGTCGTCGCTCTCGACAAAATCCATCAGTTGTTTCAGATTATAAAATTTATTAGGTTTGCAGATAGAAGTATCGGAGACAAAATAAACATAATCGCGTGTTCCTTCCTTATACTGGTTCCAGTTCATTGAAAAAGGAACAGGGTCCGATTCGTAAGCTTTGCGTTTCATGGCATTGATGTACCAATCGGTATTCAGCAGGCTGAGGTTAACAACCCTCACATCCCTGCGGACTCCTTCCACTTCCTGGGCATACCATAAAGGGAAAGTATCGTTATCGCCATTGGTAAAGAGGATCGCATTCGGAGCGCATGAATTCAGGTAATCGGAAGCAAAATCTCTCATAGTATATCTGCCCGAGCGGTCATGTCCTGCCCATCCGTTCTTGCCCATAACATAAGGAACACAGGCAAAGCAAAGAACTGTTGTTAATACAGCGGCTAAAACAGGACTAATATATTTCTTTACCTGTTCGTAGATGCCAAGAACGCCTATTCCTATCCAGATGCAGAAAGCCATCATAGAACAGGAATAAGAATAATCCCTTTCCCTTGGCTGATTTGGATATTGATTGAGAAATAAAATAATGGCAATTCCTGTCATAAGAAAGAAAGTAGCCACAACCAAAGTATCGGTAGAACGCTTATTCAACTGGAAATAGAATCCCAGAAAGCCAAGAATCAAAGGAAGGAAAAAGAAATAATGCATTCCTTTATTAGAAGTCATATCATATGGCAGATCTTCCTGCGGACCGCAATTCATTTTATCAATAGCGCTGATACCGCTGTACCAGTTTCCTTCAAGCGGGTTACCGTCGGTATTCTGTATTTCATTTTGCCTGCCTACAAAATTCCACATGAAATAACGCAGGTACATATGCCCAATCTGATATCTGAAAAAATATGTCAGGTTTTCTCCAAAAGTTGGTTTCTGAATAGTTTCTGTTTTTCCTGATTCCGGATCTGTAACAGTAATGGGTGTTCCCTTAATATCGCCCCAGTTTTTATAACCTTCGGCATGACCAAGGCTTTCATCGTTGCTCCACATCCTTGTAAACAGTGTGCAAAAACGCGAATCATAAGTAGGTACTGATTTCTTCCGTTCGTCAACAATAACATATTTTCCTTTTTTCTCATCCCTTGAATATATTGGGCTTCCGTCTTTCCATTCGTTTTGCGGGTTAACGGGAGCATTGTAATATTGACCGTATAACACAGGCCAGTCGCCATACTGTTCCCTGTTAAGATAAGATAATAATGCTATTGCATTTTTAGGAGAGTTTTCGTTCAGTGGGGTCTGCGCATTAGCACGAATAACCAGTATCATGTATGTTGAATAACCTATCAGCATAAAAGCAAACGTAAGTATCAGAGTGTTTAATACAGCTTTTTTATTTCTGATAAAATAGAACAGGGTTATTAAAAGCCCAACCATAATAAGCCTCATTATAAAACTTCCTACTCCTGTGCTTCCAATCAATATTAATAACAGGAATATCGCAGCCAGGGCAAGCAATATGTTCTTATATAAGGGTTTGAAATTTTCTTTTATGGTAAATAAAATTCCGCCGATAATTAAAGCAGCAAATAAAAGTGCGAGAAATAATGTTCCCGAATTAAATGGCAATCCAAAGCTGTTAACAAACAACAATTCTGTTTTAGCAAATAAATCAACTACCTGTGGAATAATAATGCTGAATATTGCTCCTGTTATTCCCATAGATACAACTGTGGCTATTACTATCCCTTTAAATGAAGGTTTGTAATATTTGAAGTAATACAAAAAGCCTATTGCGGGAATTGCCAGTAAATTCAATAAATGAACGCCTATAGATAAGCCTATCAGTAATCCGATCAAAATGATCCAGTGGTAACTGTCGCGTTGGTTTGTTTCCCTGTCCCATTTCGTTGCACACCAGAAAATAGCTGATGTAAAGAATGATGCCATAGCCCATACAATGCCTTCGACTGCCGAAAACCAGAATGAATCGCAAAATGTAAATGCCATTGCACCTACCAATCCGCTTCCAAGTATAGCGTACATATTGCCCTTCGTTAATTCTTCGCCATCTTTTGCATAGAACTTTTTAGCAAAATAGGTAATGATCCAGAAAAGAAACATTACTGCCAGTCCGCTCACAGTATTCGAAAGGAAGTTTATCAGCCTTGCAACCATGTGGACATCACCAAACGATAACAATGATATTAATCTGCCAAGCAATAAAAAAGTAGGAGCGCCCGGTGGATGCCCGACTTCCAGTTTGTATGAGCAGGAAATAAATTCTCCGCAATCCCAGAAACTTGCCGTTGGCTCTGAAGTTAGAAAGAAGATGGTGATAGCTGTTAAGCCCACCAGCCAACCTATTACAGTATTAATTGTTTTGAAATTTTTCATTATAATTATTTTTGTAGGCGACGAAGATATTAAAAAAAAATTGAATCAACAGCCAAATAATGTTAAACACTTTTTCCTTATCAAAGTCATCAGACAAAGAGAAAATAATTTTTGCCCGATAAAATAATTTACTATTTTTGCAATTCAATATACAATCTGTCCTGTAGTGTAATTGGCAACACGTCTGATTTTGGTTCAGAAGAGTTCAGGTTCGAACCCTGACAGGACAACAAGACTGGGCATCATTTTTTTTTAAGGTGGTGCCCTTTTTTGTTTTATTCGAAAATCCTTCCTTAAATATTATATATAATTCTGTCAATAAGCATAAGTAAATTTGCTTATAATGTTATCTGACAATTAATTTCAGATAATTTACATTAATTGACGAATAATCTGATTATCAGCATTATGATACAATGGGCAATATTATCTTATTAACAATATTAAAAAATAACAAATATTACTTGCACAATATAGAATGTTTCCATATCTTTGTTGCAGTTTATTGGGTTTTTATAGACAAAACATGATATGCATACATTGTTTTTACGACCAATAATTAAGTAAAAATTGATAATAATAATTCGTAGATACAACAGGTTTAATATTAATAAATTACGTATTTTCCCGAATTGATAAATGCATTTAAATACCTTATTTTTGTAGTGTTATATTATATATAGTTAATTAATGTTATTAAAAGCAAATTAATACGGTGAAAAAATATTTATTCATATTAACCCTTTTATTTGCAAGCATTCTGAGGAATGATTTTGTTCTTGCCCAGGCAAGGCTTGTGTTTTCAAGTCATACAGCATATATAAATACTTCCGGTGGCTCAGCCGCTACTCCAATTTATCTTGTAATTGGCAACCCGGCAAACACTGGAATTACGGGTGGTTCCGCTGCTAATGGATGGATCATTTCAGAAGGACAGTACAATTGTGTGGAGTGGCTTAATACCACTACTTCTACAACTTATCGAATTCCTTTTGGATATTCAAATTCCGATTACCTCCCTTTCACCTTTGCAAGAGATAATACAGCAGGTGCCTCCAACCTGATTGCTTCTACATATTATAATTCAAATGCCAATATGTCGACTGGTATCGGGGTTCCCGCAGCGACTGATGGCGGTTCGGTTCCCGCTGTTAGCAACCTGGAAATGGCATTTAATAGTAGTGCTTCTACCTGGGGCGGATATGTTAATGTAATTGATCGTTTCTGGTGTGTTCAGGCAACATCCCCGGCTTTTCTTTCATTTTCATACCGGGGTAGTGTGGCAAATGAAAATGCTAATAGTATTACTTCAAATTTACTAATTCAGCACTGGAATGGAACGTGTTGGGATGCTGGTAATAGCAGTTGTATTTGCAGCACCACGACTGCATGCTATACTCCAACAGGTACTCCCGGCAGTGTTGGAGGATCAGATTATACTGTTACCGGTTCAACAATCTGTAATGAGTTTTCGCCTTATATATTAACCAGCAGCACCAATCCTCTTCCTATAGAATTGCTTAGCTTTAATGCAAAATGCAATAACGATGTTGTTACTATAAACTGGTCAACTGCTTCCGAAACCAATAATGAATATTTCACAATAGAACGCAGCAATGATGGCGTAACATGGGTAACGCTTACTACCCTTCCCGGCGCGGGCAACAGCAATACTACGCTTTACTATTCATACACCGATAATAATCCATTGCCGGGGACATCATATTATCGCTTAAAACAAACGGATTTCAGCGGACAGTCTGTAACTTTTGATCCAGTTACAGTAAGTTGTTCTGATGCTAATTCTGAGAATACTGGCATTACCCTTATATATCCTAACCCTGCAGTTAATGAAGTGTTTGTTAAAATAAATTGTTTAGAAAACAGTAATGGGCAGCTTATCGTTTATAACACCATAGGACAGAAAATAATCGAACAACAACTTACATTACTGAATGGGGAAAATGTTTATACTATAGATATTTCAGGTTTTGCTGAGGGAATTTATCCGATAACATTTAATAACGAACAGGGAGTATCTTGTACCCGGAAAATAATTAAAAGCAAACAATAAGTGTTCATAATAATTTTAAAGGGAACTAAGGTTTTGAGTTATTAGAAAATGAATCATAAACAACACACAATATGAAAAAATATATTCTTATCATCGGTATTTTTGCTAGTTCATTAATTAGCATAATTGGGTTTTCCCAAAACATATCCATAAATACCACAGGAGCGGCCAACTCCTCAAACAGTATGCTTGAGGTGATTCAGCCGGCCGGAGCTGCGACAGGCACTATAGGTTTATATATAAATCATCCCGGCACTGCCGGCACTATTTACGGGCTTCAGTCAATAGTAAATGGAACGGCAACCACTCATTATGCAGGTTTTTTTCAAGCAACTAATGCTACAAACAACTATGCAATAATTGTTCCTTCAGGTGGCGGCAGCGTGGGAATTGGAACTACCACTCCTGCATATTTATTAGAAGCTGATGGTGATATTTACGCTAATGGCGGTTGGTTCAGGGTTTCGGGCACTAATGGCATCTATTGGCAATCTTATGGCCCCGGTTGGTATTGTCAGGATGGCACATGGTTAAGAACCTATAATAATGCAAGCATTTGGGCAAATTCAGGCACCATTGCAACAAATGGTAGTTTTTCAGGTGGATATGGAGGAACAGGAGGCCCTGCAGGAGGTGCAATATTTGCGGGCAATGTGGGCATTGGAACAACAAGCCCTGGATATAAACTTACAGTTTCAGGTGGCGCTATCGGTGGCAACTATGGTTTGCTTCCTAATTACGCCGGTTGGGCTGCTTATGGCACAGGAGATGGAGGCGCTGCAATATACAATGAT
>JBEKEO010000024.1:0-24981 GCA_050013795.1 Bacteroidales bacterium | reverse complement strand
ATCTTTCGAACGGAATTCGGTTACAAGGTTTTTTACTTCAAGGAGAGGAGAAGAGACCATTAATAATTACGTTTTTAACAGGAATAAATTTATTTTATCAATTTATCTACTCTCAAAAACACATCCCAATATTTTTCCTTAGTCATTTCAGACCAGTGTATTTGATAATACCGGTATTGATATGTCTGAATTTGGCATACAACAATTAGTAGCAGAACCAATGTCAGATACGTAACTTTCAGAAATTTCATGTTGTTTGTTTCTTTAAATGTTAATGCAAGCAGTACCATGAAAACAGGAATATATTCAATATATACTCTTGATGAAAAACTCCCTCCATAAAACCACATCCACCAGCTTGATAAAATATATGTTATTAGAATAAAAAATCCTGCCCATGAATAAAACTCATATTTTGAAGACTTCCATAAGAAAAAAACACCGGTTAATGAAAGTAAATACATTGGAGTGTAAAGAAACAAACCTTTTTTATAACTGAACAGAATATCTGCTATGTGGGGATGTGAAAAATTAAAGCCTTCCCCACCATATGAATAAATAAAAAAATGACCTGTCGAAAGTTTATAAATAATGAGTTGAATTGATATTACCATTACAAAAATTATGCAACTACAGATAAACCACTTTACATTAACAAGAGCCGATTTTAAACCTACGATAAAAGAATTGAAATTACCAGCAGTAAAAGGACAGACAAGAAATATCATTAAATTTACAGGTCTTATTAACATAATGACTCCTGCTATGACTGCAATCTTAAAAATATACACAGAATGATATGTTGAAAAATACTTTTTCGAATAGTAAAAAAACATGGAAATGAAAGCAAATGAATAAACATGCGACATTCCGGGTTCGGTTATAGAATAATAGAAAAGATTTGTTCCAAATAAAGCGGCAAGGAGCGTTAACGATTTATGCAATTCATTTATTTTATACTCACCTAATGTTGCATTGAGAAAAACCAGCCCTATAGCAAGATAAAACAACGCTGCAATGGAAACAAAAACCGCATATAATTTCGAATATCCGTCAGTATCAAAATTCTTTAAATAACTTGACAGATGAGCAATTAAAAAGAAAGGAAGTTCTGCCAAAGCCGTTCCGCAATAATATTTATCTATTACATTCCCATTTGAGCTTAACCGATAATCATAAAATAAATTTTTGTTATAATATTTCTCCCGTTCTATTTTATCAAAAAAACCAAAATTCAAATCTTTATAAATAAATATTGCAGGCAAATAAGCATAGTATCCCCTGGCATCAGATTCAAGTATTCCTTTTTGATAATTTTTATTCCAGTTAAGGTTAGAAGAAATCATCACCATAATCAGCATTATGATAAAGATGGATAATTGGGAAATTTGTATTTTTTTGAATTTCATATTATAGCATTTTGGGAAACAACCTATTGCACCAAACGATTCGACTACAGCAAGTTATGATTAGCTTCGTGTTTTATTAGCGACTTTTATTATTTTTAAGCAAACATGTGTTAGTTCTTTTAAATTTAAATATTACTGTGTAATCAGCAGAATTTAAAATATTTAAGTCAGTTTTGAAAATATAGTAATAATCATCATCTTCTTTTATCCCATTTCTATCAGCAGGCATCAGCCAGTCAATACCCTGTGTTTGCCGATAAAAGTTAATGGTCGGTTCGAATAACCAATCGATTCCCAATTTTATTTTACGCTGACCAGAGCCATTCATACTGTGATAAGCCTCTAATTTCCGGATCATGTTTTTCGTTTCACTATCATATTCCCATTCCGCACTTGTATGTAAATCAGCTTTTAATACAAAACTGGCGGCAAATACCAAAGACAGGCCAAAGGCTATTATAAGAGTGAATTTTTTGTACCCGGTGCTTATAAAATAGTAAAGTAAAAACCCAAAATGTACTATAAAAACCGGGTACAGAAATATAGAGAAACGACTAACCGGGTAATCAATCCCCAAAATAATGTGCAAAAGAATAATAGATAGTGATATAAAAATTACCAGGAAATTTGATATTATCAGACATGTAAACTTTTTGAAAAAGGTTTCATCATGGTTAAGTATCTTCTTTATAATAATGATAAACGAAACCATCACAATAGCGGTGAATATGATCTGCAAACCTACCATTGCAAATTGTGAAAGATGAATATTATAAAGACTATTATAAATTAAGTTTTTTACGGTATCACTATAGAAGTCATTCTTACCTCCAAAATCAAGACTGTTGAACTTAAGCACTCTTCTGATTGGCTCATAAAGGATAACTGCTTCCAGCAATAAAGGAACCAGATGAACCTTATTTAAATTAAAGAAATTGTATTTATCCTTCGAAATAAATTTATGGTCTATCAGGACCATCAGGTTGTAAACAAGCATGAGCGCAGCAAAAAATGTCAATAATGTAAAATTGCTTAATATTGCCAGTAATGCGCCAGTATGAAAGAATATAAGATTTTTTGTCTTCCGTTCATGGAAAGATTGTATGAAATGATATAAACTCATAAGCATAAATCCACAGGATAAACCATAACCTCGTGCCAATCCGAACAGATCAATCAGTAAAACATTTGTACACAATAGCACAAACAAGGCAAGGGATAAAAGGTGGTTGGTTTTTCTGAACAGCAAATAGCTATAAACCATATAAACAATAAGCAATAGTAAATTAGGTAGTCTTAGTGCGATTTCAGAGCTTCCGAATATTTTTTCCGAATATTTCATGAACAAGGTATTAAGCAGATGATTATTCGAATACCAGCCCTTATATGAAATGATATCCATAAAACTTGCATGAGGATAATTCAGATAAGTAAAGCTTTCATCGTGGGTAAATGAAGATACCGTCGATTTGATGAATATGTATAGGAATATGACTATTCCTATTAAAAGTATTGTAGAAGAAACTGTAAAAAATTTACGCCCCAAATAATTTAAATATTGATTGTGATTTCGCGTTTATTGCCATTAACATTTTATTATCGATATGTACTGCAAACGGGACAAAACCAGACATTTTATTACAGGTAAAGGTATCGGGGTATAAAAGTATAGTGACCTTTAAAGCTGTCATTTTCAATTATTTGATTTTTTTGTGCCTTTTCCCCAGTTACCTCTATACATTTTCACTCAATATACTGTAGTGCCTTTAGTTCTTCGGCGGCGCCCAATCTATTTTATAATAATCAGGTCGTTCTTGTAAAACTCTTTTTATCCATTCATCTCCATAACCCACACCTTTAGGATTGCGGCCACCTTCTTTACCATCGTTAATATACCCATCGTTATACTTGGTAACGATAAAGGCATACAGGTCTTTCCAGCGCGAAACAACCATTTCGGCGTGTGTTACCGAGTAATCGCTTAAATACTGAACAGCCAGTTTATGGTCGGTCTTTTCCAGCTCAAGCGCAGTTTTTTCAACAGCAGGCTGCATGGCAAAGAAATTACTTTCCAGTTCTTTCTGCACAGCCTGAACATCTTTAATAATGTAACAATACTTGGTGTAGGTGTAATTGGCAACCAGGTTGAACACCCATATAGCCGAATTCCAGTCGAATTTAGTAACATCGCCGGAAGCAAATGATTTAGGCCTTTCCAGCATGCAGCAATATAAAGGCATGTAGCAGTTGGAATAGGTATCGTCGACGCCATACCAGAAACAGCCGCCTATGGCATCGGGCATATTGGAGCGGGATTGAGCAACAAAACTGAAACAGGTTTGCTGTGTTGAAATAGGGCGTTCCCACCCGTACTTGGTAATGGTATCGCCGGGTGCTTTGAAATAGAGGTTTTTCCAGCGGTAAGGGCAACCGAAAGGCCCGGCCATAAAACCTTTTGTCATATCGAATTCGGTTCCTTCAAAATGGTCTCTCATCAGGGATTCCACGTCGGCTACGCTGAGTTTTTTATCGGGCTTGATAAATAAAGGATAAGGTGCTGCGCCTTTAACGCCTCTCCAGTAATCGGGAGAGAAATTCTGAGAAGGAGCGGCACGCCTGTAGATACTCCAGATACGGTCCTGGCAAAGAAACAAAGCTTCGGGATCATCAGGTGCATAAGCATCAACAAAAGTAAAAGGTTTGCCAGACTTTGAATCCCAGTATCCCATCTTTTCGGCAAAAGAAAAGAGGTCGGGAGCATACATGCAGTTTTCCTTATCGTTAACAGGCACCTCGCGTATCCTTGCCTGGTTAGCATGAGCGCACATATAGCCTTCGGGCACCCTGCGAGCCACCCATACAATGCCTTTTTCCTTCTCGCCTTTTCCTATCACTTCAAATATCCATGCTTCATTGGCATCGGAAACCGAAAACGATTCTCCCTCGCTGACATATCCATATTGATTAGCAAGAGAAACAAATGTCTGAATAGCTTCTTTTGCAGTCTTGGCTCTCTGTAAACTCAGGTACATCAGGCTGCCGTAATCCAGCACGCCTTTTTGTTTCTGCAGGGCTTCGCGACCGCCGTAAGTGGTTTCGCCAAATGCAACCTGGTGTTCGTTCATATTACCTATTACCTTATATGTATGGGCAACCTGCTTAATCTTTCCCAAATAATTTCCGGAGTCCCAATCGTAAACTTCAACAGAGTCGTTTGCCGCCCAGTCTTTAGCATCCATAAAATACAGTGGCGCCATAAATCCGCCGGCATCGGCATTATAACTTATCATTACCGAGCCATCCTTCGATGCACCTTTTGACACCAGCACATTGGTGCATGCCTGTGAAACCTTAATCCCTGAAAATGTTATCAGGAAAATCGAAAATAAAACTGCTGTCCTGCGCATATATCTTACATTTTAATTAGGCTGCAAATATATGCAAAAACATAAACACGAAAAGGGATTGATTGTTAATTTCTAAACCTTTTCCGAAAAAGTGTTTAATAAAATTATTGTAATTTTGCCGACCGTGTGAACGCATAATGAATGTAATGTTAACACATCTTAATGGATTATGAATAAAAAAGAAAAAGAGGCTTTGCTGTTTTCTGAATTTCCTCCTGTTTCAACCAGGGAATGGGAAGAAAAGATACGTGAAGATCTGAAAGGTGCGGATTATGATAAAAAGTTGGTGTGGAAAACTACAGAAGGCATTAATGTAAAACCATATTACAGGAAAGAGGATATTGAAAAGTTAGAATACCAGCATACTCCTCCCGGAGAATTCCCTTTTATAAGCGGGCAAAAAACAAATAATAATGCCTGGGAGATAAGGCAGGATATTGAAGAACCCAACCCTGATAAAGCGAATAAAATAGCAATTGATGCTATTAAGCGGGGCGCTGAAGCAATAGGATTCAATACAAGGGAAATAGAATATGATACGGAAATGAAAGATATGCTTGATGGAATTGACCTAAGTAAAGTTTCTGTTCATTTTACTTCCGCATCATCTTTCCCCGTAATAAGCAGTTTGTTTTTACAGGAACTGTCTGGAAAAAAAATTGATACACTTTCTGTAAAAGGCAGCTTGAATTTCGATCCGCTTAGTTATTATCTTCTTTATGGGAAATTTTATACTTCACAGAATGAAAATTTTGATGAAGCTGCTTCAATAATAAAGAATCTTAAAAAAGAGATTCCTTTATTTAAAGCAATAACCATTAACGGACAATATTTTCATAATGCAGGCGCATCCATTATACAGGAGCTTGCTTTCAGCCTGGCATCGGCAAACGAATATTTGGTTCAGCTTACGGACAGGGGATTGAAGGTTGATGACATTGCTCCCCGAATACAGTTTGTTTTTGCCATAGGGTCGAATTATTTTATGGAGATTGCAAAGTTGCGTGCTGCAAGAATATTGTGGTCGAAAATTATAGAACAATACAATCCCGCAAATGAAAATTCGATGAAGATGAATATTCATGCTGTAACTTCTTTATGGAATAAATCTATTTATGACCCGTATGTAAACATGCTGAGAAATACAACAGAAGCAATGTCGGCAGCTATCGGCTGCTGCGATTCGATGAGCGTTCTTCCGTTTGATATTACTTATAAGAATCCTGATGAATTCTCAGAAAGAATTGCAAGAAATACACAATTGATTTTAAAATCCGAATCATATCTTGATAAAGTTGTTGATCCCTCATCGGGTTCATATTATATAGAAAACTTAACTGATTCAATTGCTGATGTTACATGGAAATCATTTTTAGAAGTAAATGATAAAGGAGGATTTATAAAAGTAGTTGAATCTGGATTTGTAAAAGAAGATATTGAAAACACATGCCAGAAACGCGATATGGATATCGCCATGCGTAAGCAAATCATTCTCGGAACCAATCAGTATCCGAACCTGGAAGAAAACATGATTGAGAAAATAAAACCTCATGCTGATTTACATGTTCTCGGTGGTTTAAAGCAATACAGAGGCGCTCGTGCATTTGAAGCGTTAAGATTATCAACCGAAGTTTATGAAAAAGACGGGCATAAAAGGCCAACGGTATTCTTATTTACTTATGGCAATATTGCCATGCACAAAGCGAGAGCTATTTTTACAATAAATTTCTTCGGATGTGCCGGTTATACCATAATTGATAATCCGGGATTTAAAACTATAGAAGAAGGTATTAACGCTGTTATTCAGTCAAACCCTGACATACTTGTTTATTGCAGTTCCGATGACGAATACCTTGAGCTGATAAAGGCTGCGAATAAACAAATAAAAATTTCAAATCCTGATTTAAAACTCATTGTTGCCGGAAATCCTGTTCAGATTATTGATCAGTTAAAGCAAGAAGGTGTGGATGATTTTATTCATGTTCGTTCAAATGTGTTGGAAATCCTGGAACGTTATCAGCATATAATGGGAATAATTTAAATCATTTTATTTTTCCGAGAAATTTCTATGAGGCCTGATTTTAAAAATACAGATATTAGATCAATAAAGAAGACTAAGTCATTCCGGGAGAAGGAGAAAAATAATCATATTGAAAAAGACTGGATCACAGCAGAACAAATTCCGGTAAAGACCGTATATGGAAAGGACGATTTATTGAACATGGAACATTTGCATTATGCCGCAGGAATTCCTCCGTATTTGCATGGGCCTTACTCCGCCATGTATGCAATGCGACCATGGACCGTCAGGCAATATGCAGGTTTTTCCACTGCAGAAGAATCAAATGCTTTTTACAGAAGAAACCTTGCTTCCGGGCAGATGGGTCTTTCTGTTGCATTTGATCTGCCAACACATCGCGGATATGATTCCGATCACGAAAGAGTGGTTGGTGATGTTGGCAAAGCCGGTGTGGCAATTGATTCCATCCTCGACATGAAGATCTTGTTTGATCAGATTCCCCTTGATAAGATGTCCGTTTCCATGACGATGAATGGTGCCGTTTTGCCCATACTCGCATTTTATATTGTTGCCGCAGAAGAACAAGGTGTAAGTATGGATAAACTCTGCGGCACTATCCAAAATGATATTCTGAAAGAATTCATGGTGCGCAATACTTATATTTATCCTCCTCTTCCTTCCATGAAAATTATTGCTGATGATTTTGAGTTCACTTCTAAAAATATGCCGAAGTTCAATTCTATAAGTATTAGCGGTTACCACATGCAGGAAGCCGGAGCCACTGCAGATATTGAATTAGCCTATACGCTTGCAGATGGTTTGGAATATTTAAGAACAGGTGTAAATGCCGGAATGGATATTGATTCTTTTGCGCCACGTTTATCATTTTTCTGGGGCGTAGGCATGAATCATTTTATGGAAATAGCAAAGTTACGTACAGCACGAATGTTGTGGGCGAAAATTGTAAAGCAGTTCAATCCCAAAAATCCAAAATCCCTTGCACTGCGTGCACATTGCCAGACATCAGGATGGAGCTTAACAGAACAAGATCCGTTTAATAATGTTGCACGCACATGTGTTGAAGCGCTTGGCGCAGTGCTTGGTCACACGCAGTCTTTGCATGCAAATGCACTGGATGAAGCCCTTGCTTTGCCCACTGATTTTTCAGCGCGTATTGCAAGGAACACTCAGATTTTTATCCAGGAAGAAATAAATATCTGCAAAGCTATAGATCCATGGGCAGGATCATTTTATGTTGAGTCTTTGACACATGAACTTGCTCATAAAGCCTGGGCTCATATACAGGAAATTGAAAAATTGGGAGGGATGTCAAAAGCTATTGAAACAGGTTTACCTAAAATGCGCATTGAAGAAGCTTCAGCAAGAAAACAAGCCCATATAGATTCAGGAAAAGAAATTATTGTTGGTGTAAACAAATTTAAACTGGATAAAGAAGATCCTATCGATATTCTTGAAATAGATAATACATCTGTTCGCGAATCTCAAATTACAAGATTAAAAAAATTAAAATCAGAAAGAAATAACGAGGAAGTACAAAAAATACTCAGTGCCATTACAAAGGCTTGTGAAACAGGAAAGGAAAATTTACTTGCGCTTGCGATAGATGCGGCACGCAAAAGGGCATCGATGGGTGAGATTTCGTATGCGTGTGAAAAAGTTTATGGAAGATATAAAGCAACCATTCGTTCAATTTCAGGAGTTTATTCTATGGAAATAGCCAATGATGATACGTTTAAAACAGCCCGCGAGTTAGCTGACAAATTCGCAAAACTCGAAGGACGTAGGCCTCGCATTATGATTGCAAAAATGGGACAGGACGGACACGATCGCGGAGCAAAAGTTATTGCAACAAGTTTTGCAGATTTAGGATTTGATGTAGACATGGGTCCTTTATTCCAGACACCAAAAGAAGCGGCAAAACAAGCAGTGGAAAATGATGTGCATATTTTAGGGGTTTCCAGTCTGGCGGCAGGACATAAAACATTAATACCACAAGTTATTGAAGAATTGAAAGCACTTGGCAGAGATGATATAATGGTAATTGCAGGCGGAGTTATCCCATCTCAGGATTACGAATATCTTTATCAAAAAGGTGTTATAGGAATATTTGGTCCCGGTACAAGTATCCCTGAGGCAGCTGTAAAAATTCTTCAGATATTAATAGATATTCATAAGGAAAATTAATAAAAATAATTATACACTTTTTGTTATAATGAATAATTATAAAACAATTTTATGAAAAAGCTAATAATATTAATTGCCATGATGACAATTGTAATGTGCATAAATGCTCAGGAAATAAATAAAACAAAGATCGATGAGAAATCGCAAATGGAAGTGCTTATCGGTTTGTGCAATCGCGATGGATTAAAATCAGATCTTTTTAAAACATACTACGATGCCGAATACGATGCATATAAACCCCATACAATAGATATTGGCAATTTAAAATCAGCTCTGGCAAATAAAAATATTACCGTTATCATTGTTATGGGTTCATGGTGTGGAGATAGCCAGGAACAAGTTCCGCGCTTTTTTAAAATCATCGATGCAATTGGATTCACCGAAAATAATGTTACGATCTATTGTGTTGACAGAAATAAGAAAACAGACAAAGGGGAAATAGATAATTTAAAGATCACACTTGTTCCAACATTTATTTTTTATAAAGACGGGAAAGAAATTGGAAGAATTGTTGAATCACCAAAAGCAACCTTAGAAAAAGATATGCTCGAAATCATTTAACAGTTGAAATAAAAATGATATTATAATTGTTTTAAAATAATATTTTCGTTTTTTATTTTTTACAAAAATCTTTTACAAATAAAAAAGCCCCTTCATTTCTTTTGGGGCTTTTTTATTTCATACTAACTACTACCTTTTCTTAGCAGCTTTCTTCTTTGGAGTTGCTTTCTTTACAACTTTCTTCTTAGCAACTTTTTTTGCAGCTTTCTTCACCACTTTCTTTTTTGGTGCAGCTTTTTTTACCACTTTTTTAGTAGTTTTCTTTTTTGTAGCCATTGTTTATAAATTTTTGTTTTGCGCAACAAATATACAGCATTTAAGATTGAATAAATTAGTGTATTAAAATATTTATTAATAATTTTGTTAACAATCGAAAGTGAATAAACTATTACACGAATGATTCAGAAAAAAGACAATACTTCTGCATTGAGGGTAAATAAAGGAATTCAGAAACCTTCATCAGTGAATGATGAAGTTGCAAAAATTTTTATTCAAAAAAAAAGAGAAACACTTTCTCTGAATGAATTTGTAAACGGAATACTTTCTGGTGACAGAACTATTCTTAGTCGTGCTATAACCCTTATTGAAAGCTCGCTTCCGAAACATTACAACTTGGCACAAAAAATTATTGAACGCTGTATTCCGTATTCAGGAAATTCTGTGCGTATTGGTATTACAGGTGTTCCTGGTGTTGGCAAAAGTACTTTCATTGAATCATTTGGTAAATTTCTTACAGGCAATAATCATAAACTTGCCGTCCTTGCAATAGACCCAAGCAGTGAAGTTTCGAAAGGAAGTATACTTGGTGATAAGACAAGAATGGAAGAACTTTCGAACGACACAAACGCATTCATTCGCCCAAGTCCTTCAGCCGGGACTCTCGGCGGTGTTGCAAGAAAAACAAGAGAAAGTATTATTTTATGTGAAGCTGCTGGTTATGATATCATCATCGTAGAAACAGTTGGTGTAGGCCAATCTGAAACAGCTGTAAATATTATGGTGGATTTTTTTCTGTTACTCATGCTGGCGGGAGCCGGAGATGAATTGCAGGGAATAAAAAGAGGTATTATGGAAATGGCCGATGCGATTGTGATTAATAAAGCCGATGGAAGCAATATCCTTAATGTAGAAGTTGCAAAGAAAGAATATGAAAATGCACTTCACCTTTTCCCACCTACTCAATCAGGATGGATCCCTTTAGTTGAAACATGTTCTTCAAAAACAAATACCGGAATAGAAAAAGTATGGAAAATGATTTGCGATTATATTGACCTCACAAAACAAAATGATTATTTCTTTTTAAAAAGGCAAGAACAATCAAAATACAGAATGATTGAAATGATAGATGAAACACTTAAAGAAAATTTTTACGGAAATAATGAAGTGTCCAAACTATTACCATTAATTGAAAAAGATCTTCTTTCTAAAAAAATCAGTTCATATTCTGCAGCACAAAAGTTGTTGAATAAGTACTTCGATTCGCTTGGAGATAAATAAAAACATCAAACCATTTTTTTTTCGCAAAGTTCTGTGAGAACTCCTCCTGTCGATTTCGGATGCAAAAAAGCAATATCCAATCCTTCTGCTCCTTTTCTCGGTAATTTATCTATTAATTGAATTCCTTTTGATTCCATCTCGGACAATGCTTCTTCAATCCTTTTAACAGCAAACGCCAAATGATGAATGCCCTCCCCTTTCTTTTCAATGAATTTTCCGATGGGACCTTCGGGATCTGTAGACTCAAGTAATTCAATCTTAGTTTGTCCTACTATAAAGAATGCGGTTTTTACTTTTTGGTCTTTAACTTCTTCCACCGCATAACACTTAAATCCTAAAATATTTTCATAATATTTAATTGATTCTTCGATATTCTTTACTGCGATGCCAATGTGTTCAATATGGGATATATTCATAATTCCGGGTTATTAATGAATCTATTTAAATATAGGAATAGTAAATAATATTTACTTGTTATTTATGGGTAAAGCAAAAGTAATAGTTTATTTCTAAAGAAGAACAGGCCGGGGAAATGAAATAGGGTTAGTTATTTTAAAAATTCCCAATCGAGGTCTAAGTCCCAATTGGCTTTTAACGAAATCGGTGAAGGATAATAAATAACTTTTTCTGGTTGTGTCTTTTTTAAATAGTTTCCCGTGTCCCATTTTTTATTATTATTTGCATCATAAATAATCCTGATCTTATAATTACCCGGGTTTACATCAAGGAAATTAATGATTTCAACAGATGATAAAACTTTTTCCTGAACGACCATATCACCATCATCCGTGACAAGCTGTACTATTAAGTTATGGCCAATCTTTGCCGCATTCAGTTTAAGTTTAATATTTCCGTAATTTTTTGTTGCAGTTGTTTTAAAACTTAGTTTCAATGTATCGTTTAGCGCTTCAAACATATCTTTAAAAGTACCAGGTGGAATGAAAAGCGTATAATTGGTTTCTTCTTTCCATTTGTAATTTACGCATATTATTCTTCGGATGCTATCATTAAAAGAAAATATTGGCTTGATGGTGTCTTTATTTTCAGTTAAAATAATTTTATTAAAGTAATAGTCCGAAATAGGTGTGCTGGCGTTTATCAAAAGTGTTTTAAAAAAATCAAACGTTGAGTTAGTACTAGCATTAGCTCTTAATCCAATATGCTTAGTGTCTTCGGCTTTCTTTCCCCTGGTTTTACCTGTGCTTTTTTTTGCGAGTGTCAGTTTTGCCGTATCTAAAATTATATGATTATCCGAAATCTGTAATGTAAGCGAATCCATATCGGGATTTTTTAACCAAACTGTAATGGTGTCTTTCGTTTTATTTTCATCTAACAGGTTCCAGTCAGCAGGAATATTTTGTGCGAGCGGTATTAATGAAAGGTTTTCAACCGGTTTTCGGAAAATAATAACAAGCTTTCCATACCGGGTAGCAGAAGCTTTTAACATTTTTTGCTGCGAAGGCTCTTCTTCAAAAAGAAAAAGCTTATAAGCAAAATTATTTTTTATACTATCGGCTTTAATGGTATCAATAGCCAGAGGAGTCACTAATGAATCGAGAAATGCAATTTTTTCTCCCGGCATATAATGATAATCTCCCGTTTTACTGGTTAAAACAAATATTTTATAACTGTCGTTTCTAATATTTGTGAAAGCAAAAGCGCCGTTCTCATCTGTTTTGGTAATATAATAAGGCAATTCTTTATATGGAACCGAATCATAATTTGATTTGTAAAGCATAACAGCTGCGTCGCTTTCCGGTTTCAGGGAAAATGAATTTTTCACAACTCCTTTCAGAGTCAATGAATCAATTGTATTCCCTGTTGAAAAAACAAAGCGGTAATTATTCAGCACATTATTTTCGGTATTGTCGGAAATAGATTTACCAAAGGAAAGTGAATATGTTATATTTGATTTTAAGGTATCTTTAAATTCAACAAGTATTGATTTCCTCCTGATCTTTAAATCCGGCAGATCTTTCATATAAGGAGAAACGATAAGCTGGTTGGAAACATCATTAAGCTTAATAAATTTATCAAATTCAATCCGGATGCTTTTACCCTTGAAATTTTTAGAATTGATTTCGGGAATTGTTTTAATAACTTTAGGCGGCGTTTTATCTACCGGACCTCCCGACGGAGATACAATATTTGCACAGGCTCCGATGAACAGAATGAAAAAACAAAACCAATATTTTTGAAAAAAGCCTTTCATTTATATATATGATGCCGCAAAGATAAATTATTGTTTTAAGATGTTTATTTAATTATTTTTGTATTACTAAACAGTAAAATCCAATTTATATTACAATCAAATGAAAAAGCTATTGGGAGTTTTAATATTTCTTATAGGTGCTTTTCAAGCTTTTTCACAAATTGCTCCCCGGAAAGATTTTGCCGACAAGCTTTCTCTGGCAGAACAACAACGTGCGTTTAAATTTCTGAAAGGGACACATACATCATACAATGGCGATAACTATGATGTGAAATATTGCCGCATGAATTGGAATATTGATCCCGACACCTTATTTATATGTGGCGAAGTGACCACTTATTTTAAAACTACTAAACCTTCTGTCAGCCAGGTCTCTTTCGACTTTTCTTCCGTATTGGTTGTGGATTCAATAATTTATCATTCAATAGTTATCACATACACTCAAACAACCGACAGCGCCTTAATTATTGATTTGCCTTCCTCTTTGCCTTTAAGCCAGCTTGATTCAGTGAGTATTTATTACCATGGAACGCCAATTGGTTCAGGATTCGGGAGTTTTGTAAAAAGCAATCATAACGGAACACCGATTATCTGGACCCTTTCCGAACCTTATGGCGCCAAAGACTGGTGGCCGTGTAAAAATAATCTGTCCGATAAAATTGATTCCATTGATGTATATATTACCACGCCTCAAACATACCGCGCGGCCTCAAATGGTTTGCTGATATCGGTAACGCCACAGGGTTTAAATAATGTGTATCACTGGAAACATCGCTACCCGATTGCGGCCTACCTGGTTGCTGCTGCTGTTACAAATTATCAGACCTTTTCTTTATATGCGCATATAGGAACCGATTCAATAGAAATATTTCATCATGTATATCCCGAAAATATGCCGTCGGCGCAAACGGATGCTTCCAGCATTGTGCCAATACTGGAATTTTACGACAGCCTGTTCATTCCATATCCCTTTATAAAAGAACGTTACGGGCAAACACAATTCGGCTGGGGAGGCGGAATGGAACATCAGACCAATACTTTTCTTTCAAGTTTCAGTTATGAAATAATGGCGCACGAACTTATGCATCAATGGACAGGCGATATGGTAACCTGCGGAAACTGGCATGAGATATGGCTTAACGAAGGCTTTGCCACTTACGGGTCGGGTTTATGCTATGAGCATTTTTCTGTTAACCAGTACTGGCCTGCATGGAAGCGTATTCAGATTAATAAAATTACCAGCCAACCGGGCGGTTCGGTATATTGTACCGACACTACCAGCGTTGCAAATATGTTCGACAGCAGGCTAAGGTATTGCAAAGGCGCCATGCTGCTCAATATGCTGCGCTGGGTTGTGGGCGACAGCGCTTACTTTGCAGGAATAAGAAATTACCTTACCGATACCAACCTTGCTTATAAATATGCCTGTTCGGATAATCTTATTGCGCACATGGAAACTGCAAGCGGAAAAAACCTCACTGAATTTTTTAACGACTGGCTTTATGGCGAAGGTTACCCCATATACACCATCAACTGTTCCCGTGATTCCGTTTCAAATAATATACAGGTAACCATTGACCAGTCGCAATCGGATTCGTCGGTTAGTTTTTTTAAAATGCTGGTGCCGTTGGAATTTAAAAGTGCAACACACGATACAACTATTGTATTCGGGGATACCATTCAGGGGCAGCAATTTATTGTGAATCCAGGATTTAAACCCGATTCCATCAAATTCGATCCCGAAATGCACATAGTTTCAGCCAACGATACCGTTATAATGAATATAAAGACCTATTCCTCCTTGCAGCATATCCTGGTTTATCCCAATCCTGTTTTGAATATACTTTATATGCGTTTTTCGGGACATCAGTTTCAGCATGTCGGGGTATATGATATAAGAGGAAGGCTTGTGTTTTCGGCAAACAAGCTTACCACGCAGGGTGTGCTTGAAATTAATATGCACAACCTTGCCAATGGAATATATTTCCTGAAAGCTTATTTTGATGATGATGCCCTGGTAAGCAAGATTATCAAGTTGTAAAAAGCAAAGAAAAATCAATTTGTTTTCTTCGGCACTGAAGTCTTTTTCACACTTAAAGAGGAACTTCCTTCGTCAGGATAAACTCAGCCTCGTCTCCGGGTATAACGCAAAAGCCCACTCTTTGGTTTAGAATGGGCTTTACTGCCTGCTTTACTTTTTATGTTATACCATATTACAGTAGAGGTGTGGTAAACGGACCGCTCCATGGACCATCTAAGGTTGGGTGTTTGCTTTTTGCCCAACGGAAAAATATAACTGCCATTCTGAGCGGTTCTGTTGCTCCTGCTGCCAGTGCAGGTATATTCGATGTAAGGGCAGCAGTGGATAATATAAAACTTGCTTTTGAAGAATGGTTAACGGTTAACCGTGGGTCGGTGGCATGAGTTGGCAAACCGCTTGTTCCCGAATTAAAAACGCCAACGGCATATTCAAGTAAATCGAAACCTTTAAGCTTATGGGCACGCCCGCTTTTGGTTATATTGGTAAAACCTTTTATTTCTAAAAAACCGCCTGCCGAAGGGTTAAGCTTAGGATAAACCGATTCGGGAATAACAATAGTTTTATCTAATTCTTTGGATTTAGCTACAGAATGCGTGCTTATTGAAGGCACTACCAGCGTTTGGGGCAGGTTAAACATAACACAATCATCCGCATTTAAACTGGCTGTGGCTTTAATAAGTTCTATAAGCTTGTTGGTTTTAGCATAAATTATAGCATTGGCTATAATGCCATCCAATTTGGTTTTGGTAACTGTAGTATAGCTTTCTTTTTTATTAGAATACAGCGTGAACAATGGTGTCCATGCAGTTAGAAATGCTTGCCATGCGCTTAATTCAGCGGCTGTCCAGTTAAAACGAACTGCATTGGTTGGCGTACCTAATATAAGGTAAGCGCATGTTTGATTTATAAACTGGTTAAACCCTTTTATATCTCTTGGTATTGTTGTTTTTTCTGATGACATGACTTTAATTTTTAAATTATAAATATTATGTGAATTATTTACTTTGATTAGTGCAAATTGTGTGCCACAATTTTTACCTGTCGTTCAAACAGGTGCACCTATTGTGTTGGGAGGTACACCTTTCGAGGTAAAATATTCACCTTTCGGGTTGGAATGTTCACCTTTTGAGTCATCAGGTGCACCTTGCGAGCCATCAGGTGCACCTATTGAGCTATCAGGTGCACCAATTAAGTCAGAATGTTCACTTTCTGTATAGAATGGTGCACATACTGGGTGGAATGGTGCACCTTTTAGGCAGAATGGTGCACATACTGGGTGGAATGGTGTACCTATTAGGCAGAACGGTGCACCTATCGGGTTAGAAGGTGCACCAGTTGAGTTGGAAGGTGCACCTGTCGGGTTGAAGAGTGCACCTTTTCTGTTGAAGAGTGCACCTATTGGGTTAGAATGTTTACATTCTAACTTGGTTTTTAAAGGTTGAAAATAAAAAAAGTATATCTTAATTATTTGTATATTTGTTCTTATATAATAATATGGAGTGAATTTGAAAAAACTTATTCTTCTTTTTTTACTTTTCTCTTTTAATTATATCTATTCTCAATCTGTTACCTTTAAAAAAGTTTATACAACTTTTAATTATAATCCTGTTGGCAATAGCATTATATGCAAACCATTTAACAACGATAAATCTTTCATAGTAAGTGGGATTAGTACTTATAGCATTACATTATTAAAAATTAATTCAATGGGAAATGTAGTATCTTATAGACAATTTCGTTATTTAGGATATTATTTTAATTTCCTTTTTAATAATAATAAATCACTAACACTGTATTCAAATTATGATAATAATACAGACCTATTAAAACTTGACACCTCATTTAATATAATTTCATCAATGCAATATGATAGTTTAAACTGGTGGCAGGCTGTTAACACTAATGTTATCTCCCCTACATTTAATAACGGATTTTTATTAAGCGGAGGGAAGGATACATTAATGCCTGTAATTGTAAATACAGATTCTTCAGGTAATGTTAGGTGGGGAAAACAATTTATATCCATTCAAGGTGGCATTCAGGATATAGTACAAACACAGGACAGCGGTTTTGCAATAGCAATGAATTTAAAAAATCTAGGAGCCAGCCTAATTAAAACTGATTCAAACGGCAATGTGCTTTGGGCTAAATCATATTTCCGTCCCCATGGCTATATTCATAATGTACTTGAGAATACAGACGGAACAATGATTATTACAGGGAACACTGATAGTTCATTAGCAGCTTCTCCTTTATTTTTCGTTAAATTAAACCAATTAGGAAACGTTATTTGGGCAAAAACTTTTGGTAATTCTGTAAACAATATTGAATGTATTCCATCTTATACAAGGCATACGGAGGATAATGGTTATATAACTTTAGCTACCGTATCAAAAAATCATGGTAATTTATTATTGATAAAAACAGATTCAAATGGCAATACATTATGGTGTCGCGCTCACGGTAGTGATAGTTCTGCTGAATGGTCATTTAGTGTAGAACAATTGAATGATAAAGGATATATTATTAGTGGTATTGTAAATAATAATATACCCGTTTGGAGCGAATTATATCTTGTACGTACGGATTCATTAGGTCACACAAACAGCTTATGTGAGGAATACAGCCAACCGCTTGTTATAAATAATTTATCTGTAAATGACAGCAATATTTCAGTTACTTCTGTCCCTTTTACCGTTACAACAAGTGCCGCCAATACAAGTACATCTGGTTTTACAACTTCTGCTTATGATGGTTGTGTTTTGAATAATATAAAAGAACTTATGGAAGAGCAAACCACGCCGCTTGCAATTTACCCTAACCCGTGCGAAGGACAATTTACAGTGGAGTATAAAACAAGAGCTCCAACAAAAACGGATATTGAAATTTATAATATAAACAGCGAAAGAGTTTATACTGGCTCTACAGATGAAAACCTTACAAGCATTAATTTAACCGGCTTGGCAAAAGGATTGTACTTTGTAAGAATGAGCAATGAAAAGTGGGTGAAGACGGGGAAAGTGATGGTGGAGTGATATATGAAATGTAAGTGTCAGAGTTAAGGGCTTCGCATTGCGAAGCCTTTTTTGTTTACAAGCTTTATAAATTAATTGTTATTAATAATGTCTGTTTATATTTGCAGAAATTATGGCAAACAAACATATATATATAAAGGTACTGGATAGGAAGATAATTAGTTTTATAAAGAAGCATCACGTTCTTACCCTTGCCACCGCCTTTAATAACAAGCCTTATTGCTGCACGTGCTTTTATGTTTATATGGAAAAGGAGAATAAATTCCTTATAACAAGTGATAAAGACACAAGGCATATTGCAGAAGCAATGAAACAGCCCTGTGTTTCGGGAGCCATTGCCCTTGAAACAACAATGGTGGGAAAGATACAGGGAATACAGTTTACCGGAACCATTACAGAGGTGAAAGAGGAAGATGCCGCCGGGATGAAAAAAGCGTATATCAGGCGTTTCCCCGTAGCGGCATTTTCGGAACTGTTGATGTGGTGCATTGAGCCGGACTTCATCAAGTTCACCGACAACCGCCTGGGCTTTGGCAAAAAAATGATATGGCAACAGGAAAAAAAGTAAATTTAGTGTATTAACAAAAACATCTTCTTTCTTTTCAGGCACTTAACATCATCGTTGATAAAATTATTTAATTGTTAATAAAAAGCTGTTGAAAGCACTTGTATGTTTATTTATCTTGCGTATCCGTTTTTTTAGCAAACGGATTTTTTTATCGGCTTAAGAAACAAACTTTTAAAAAATTATTTGAAATCAATATAAAGACTTTAGGTTGGAATGGAAAACAATATCAGTAAAAACACAACTGCGAACACAGACAAAAAGTCCAAAACAAACATCTACGATGATGTGCTCGAAAAAAGAACCAAGCCCGATCTGTTTAATGCAAGCGAACCCGAAAGCAAAAAGGAAGAAAAAGTGAAAACCGTCCAGGAAACAGCAAAGACCAAGACATACTCTTACGAGGAAGCGATGGAGAAAAGCACCATCTATTTTAAGGGAGATACACTTGCTGCGAACGTGTGGATAAACAAATACTCCCTTAAAGATTCTGCAGGGAATTTATACGAGTGCACTCCCGACGACATGCACCGCAGGATAGCCAGGGAATTGGCGCGCATAGAAAAGCGTTATCCCAATCCTATGAGCGAAGATGATTTTTTTGAATTATTGAAACACTTCAAATATATCGTTCCTCAGGGAAGCCCAATGGCCGGCATCGGCAATAATTTTCAGATTGGTTCGCTTTCGAATTGCTTTGTAATTGGCAGCCACGGGAATTCCGATTCATACGGCGGTATCATGAAAGTTGACGAAGAACAGGTACAACTCATGAAGCGTCGCGGAGGCGTAGGACATGACCTTTCACATATTCGTCCGTCAGGAAGCCCGGTAAAGAACAGCGCTCTTACCTCTACAGGTATTGTCCCTTTTATGGAGCGTTATTCCAATTCCACACGCGAAGTAGCACAGGATGGCAGGCGCGGCGCATTAATGTTAAGCATTTCTATTAAACATCCCGATTCGGAAAAATTCATCGATGCGAAACTGGAAGAAGGGAAAGTAACAGGCGCCAATGTCTCGGTAAAAATTACTGACGACTTTATGGAGTCTGTTGTTAACAATACCCCGTATATTCAGCAATATCCCGTTGATTCTCCCAAACCGACAGTAAAAAAAGAAATTAATTCGCAGCAACTCTGGAAGAAGATCGTTCACAATGCATGGAAATCGGCAGAGCCGGGAATATTGTTCTGGGATACCATTATTAGAGAATCAGTTCCAGATTCATATAAAGACCTTGGATTCCACACTGTTTCAACCAATCCATGCGGTGAAATTCCATTGTGCCCATACGACAGTTGTCGGTTGATAGCTATTAATCTGTATAGTTATGTGGATAACCCGTTTACCGAAAATGCAAGTTTCGATTCGGAACTGTTTATCAAACACGTGGGATATACCCAGCGTATCATGGATGATATCATTGACCTTGAACTTGAAAAAGTAGATAAGATACTTGCAAAGATAGATTCAGATCCGGAAGACTTTGATATTAAAAGAACCGAGGTCGCCATGTGGAATAATATAAAGAAAAAATGCATTGAAGGGAGAAGGACAGGAATCGGTATTACTGCTGAGGGCGATATGCTTGCCGCGCTTGGATGTCGTTATGGTACTGACGAGGCAACAACTTTTTCCATAGAGGCTCATAAACTTCTGGCCCTTGAAGCTTACCGTGCATCTGTTAATCTTTCTAAAGAAAGAGGCCCGTTTCCTATTTATGATCCGAAAAAAGAAAAAGACAATCCGTTCATCAATAGACTGAAAGAAGCCGATCCTTCTTTATATGAAGACATGGCAAAGTATGGCAGGAGAAACATAGCCCTGCTTACCATTGCCCCTACGGGAAGTGTTTCGCTTATGACGCAGACAACTTCGGGAATAGAACCGGTATTTCAGATTTCATATAAACGCAGAAGAAAAGTAAATCCGGGCGATAAAAATTCGCGTGTTGATTTTGTTGACGAAATAGGCGATTCATGGGAAGAATACAATGTATTCCATAATAAATTCCTGAAATGGTTAAAGGTGAACAATTATGATGTGGATAAAGTCAAGCTGATGAAGGATGCCGAACTGAATGCCATTATTGGGAAATCACCTTACTCAAAAGCAACTGCCAACGATGTTGACTGGGTTGCTAAGGTAAAGATGCAGGGTGCTATTCAGAAATGGGTAGACCATTCCATTAGTGTTACCGTTAACATTCCGACTGATGTAAAAGAAGAACTGGTAGCCGAGATTTATAAGACCGCATGGGAATGTGGATGCAAAGGTGTTACTGTTTATCGCGAAGGTTCTCGCGCAGGAGTATTGGTGTCGGATAAGAAAAAAGATGAAACCGCTGAATTTAAAGAAACTTCAGCACCGCCACGTCCGAAGAAATTAGATGCGGAAATTGTCCGCTTTCAAAACGATTACGAAAAATGGATCGCTGTTGTTGGTCTGATAAGCGGAAGGCCGTATGAAATATTTACAGGTAAAGCTGAAGATTTTTTCCTTCCTCCTTTTGTGCAAAAAGGCTGGGTGATAAAAAATAAAACAGAAAAAGGTGTAAGCCGGTATGATTTCCAGTATGAAGACAAACAGGGATATAAAGTTACTTATGAAGGCTTAAACCGTTTGTTCGATAAAGAATACTGGAACTATGCAAAACTTATCTCAGGAATTCTTAGGCATGGAATGCCCCTCCCTTTTGTCGTTGAGCTTATCTCAAACCTTAACCTAGACTCAGATTCCATTAATACATGGAGAACAGGAGTAGAGAGAGCATTAAAGAAATTCATTCCCGACGGAACCAAAGCTGCCGATAAAACCTGTTCAAACTGCGGCGATTCAGAAGGATTGATTTACGAGGAAGGCTGTTTGAAATGCAAGAGTTGCGGTTATGCTAAATGCGGATAATAAAGTACCCTGAATAACACAATGAAAAGACCGGCAAGTAAATCTACTGCCGGTTTTTTATTTGTTCCTCTTCAGAAATGCATCAGTTCTTTGTTTCACATTCTCCCTAATATTCATCCAGAAAAGGTTATAATCAAGCACATGGTAATTGGGAATACATCTGTACCCTTTCGTATTTTTTTTGTGAACCCAGAGCAAACCTGTCGGGGAAATCTTGGCATCAGCAATACCCATATCAATTCGTTTAAAACCGTATGGAACCGAACCGAGGTTTAAAGTTACCGGTGCCAGTGCAGTATCCGATCTCCACGTTAGCGGATTAACACATTCGAGATTGCTTCCCCAATATTTATCCGTTTTCATTCCCCATTCACGCGAATTCCAGCAGATCACACAATCCGTCTGAGTTGGGGAATCGCATACCGGGATATTTTTGAATTCATTCTTTCTTATCCAGCCTCCGATAAGGTAAGCTGCTATTAATTTTTTCCTTAGCACAGAATCCTTTTCAAAATATTCGTGAAGCAGCCGCGTGGCTTGCCATGTACCCTGGCTGTGGGATGCGATAATGAAAGGTCTTCCATTGTTATAATATTTTAAATAATATTCAAAAGCTGCTTTCACATCCTGGTAAGCAAAGTCGAGTGCTTTTTTCCCGTTCTCATTATCATTTCTGAACGAAGCAAGTACCGCTTGTCTGTAACGCGGAGCATACACTTTGCAGCTACCGTTAAACACGCTTGCCTGTAACCGGATCGTAGTCTTGTCTATTCTCCGATTAAGTCTTTTATTGTTGATATCTGCATTCCAGTCTCTGCCTGCCAGGTAAATAGTGGGATAAATAAAAAAGACATCTGCTTTTGCATTAGCCTGACCATCTTTCAAACCCGAACCATGTGGCACAGCATCAGCACTATCTTTTTTTGTTGGTAGAGCCGCCCAGTATTTCTCCTTAGAATAATCGGGCGGAGAAGTGACCTTGTCATCTTCAAAATATCTTCTTGGAACAAGGCATGAAGAAAAAGAAAGGATAAGGAAAATAAATAAACTGTTCAAAAAGATATTCTTTTTCATTTGTATTAACATCATAGAAATTTTAATTACCTCATGCAAACTTACTTAAAAAATCATATTTGTTAACTTAACACTAAGTAATACTTAAGTTTTTCTTAATAAGAATGATATAATCCGAAACATTGATTATAAATAATGGATTTTATGTATTTTTGTTTATTATCATTTTAAAATGGAAAACAACGAATATAAAATCCTGCTGGTTGATGACGAACCGGATATCCTTGAATTTCTCGGGTATAATCTTTCAAAAGAAGGGTATACTGTATATAAAGCCGGAAACGGTAAAGATGCGTTAAAAATTGCAGCCGAAATAAAACCGCACCTTATTATATTGGATGTAATGATGCCCGAAATGGACGGAGTGGAAACATGCAGGGAAATGAAACAGATGCCATCACTCAATAAATCCATCATCGCTTTTCTTACAGCACGCAACGAGGACTATTCGCAGATAGCTGGTTTTGATGCCGGCGCTGACGACTATATAGCAAAACCCATCAAGCCACGGGTATTTACCAGCAGGGTGAAGGCTTTGCTCAGGCGTTTTTCTGTCGGGGAAGAAACGGGCGACAGAATAACTGTTGCTGGGCTGGTAATAGACAGGGAGAGGTATATGGTGATAAATAAAGAGAAAGAATTCATACTTCCCCGTAAGGAATTTGAATTGTTATGGTTGCTGGTCTCCAAAGTTAACAAGGTTTTTACAAGAGAAGAAATTTATTCAAATATCTGGGGGAAAGTCATTGTCGGGGACAGGACCATAGATGTGCACATGCGCAAGATCCGCGAAAAACTGGAAATTGATAATATCAAAACAATAAAAGGCGTTGGGTATAAATTTGAAATCTGATTTGCTGTGAAAAGTCTGAAAACAGGTAATCTTTCAGGTGTTGTGTCCTTAATCATAACGGGATTTTATATTTTATTCTTCAGCGCTTCTACGCTTTATTTCTTTAACCAGATATATTGGTTATTCCTTTTAGCATCATCAGTGGCCTTATTTGTTTTTTCTTATTTCATCATACGTTTTGTTCTGAAAAAATATATTTACGATAAAATAAGGCCGATATACAAAACCATTTTCAACCTGAAAGCACCAAAGGGAAAAGATAACAAGCAGCCCGAACCGAACGACGATATGATAAGTTCGGTAAACCAGCAGGTAATCAAATGGGCGGAAGATAAAAAAGAGGAAATAGAAGAACTAAAAAAACTGGAAGTTTACAGGAGGGAATTTCTCGGCAATGTTTCGCACGAATTAAAAACGCCTATCTTCAACATACAGGGATATGTGCTTACATTGCTTGATGGAGGCATAGACGATCCCGGCATTAACCGCGAATACCTGCTCCGCACCGAAAAGAGCATCAACCGCATGATACATATTGTGGAGGACCTTGAATCCATTTCGAAACTGGAATCGGGTGAATTCAGGCCTGTATATTCGCGTTTTGATATTATAGTGCTGGTAAAGGAAGTTTTCGAATTCCTTGAAATGAATTCCGAAAGGAAAAATATTAAATTCCATTTCGACAAGAGTTATGACAAGCCCGTATTTGTAACTGCCGACAAGGAAAAGATACGACAGGTGCTTATTAATTTAATTGACAATTCCGTTAAATATGGTATTGAGGACGGAAATACCAAAGTAAGTTTTTTCGATATGGACGAAAACCTGCTGATCGAAGTTACAGATAACGGTATAGGGGTTTCGCAGCAGGATATTCCCCGTTTGTTCGAACGCTTTTACCGTACCGATAAAGGGCGGTCGCGTGAACAGGGCGGAACAGGCCTGGGACTTGCCATAGTAAAACACATCATCGAAGCCCACAGGCAAACCATTAATGTGCGCAGTACCGTGGGAATAGGAACCACTTTTGCTTTTACACTGAAAAAAGGATGATATGGCTATTGAACTCATTGCTTTTGGAATCCTTAGCGTCATTATCATAGCATTTTCGTGGCATGTTTTGTTCAATGTGAAAGCCCATGGGTTTTACAGGTTCCTTGCATGGGAATGCATGGCATGGCTGGCGGTGAACAAC
>JBEKEO010000023.1:0-25836 GCA_050013795.1 Bacteroidales bacterium | reverse complement strand
AGAATTGAAAAATAAATTTAATACAAAATCATGTCAAGGTTTACAGAAATAGTTGAATCAAAAGCAGGCAGTAAATTTATTTTACAGGGTAATGAGGCTTTTGCACTTGGTGTTGTTCATGCCGGCTATCATGCTGCTGACGGCTATCCGGGTACACCCAGCACCGAAGTAATAGACAAATCACTGAAACATGTGCAGGACAGGATGACGGTTGGCTGGTCGGTGAATGAAGCTGTTGCTGTAGGTGTGGCAGTTGGCCATTCCATGGCAGGTTCGGATGTAGTGGTAACGATGAAGATACCGGGTGTGTTTCAGGCAGGTGATGCCATTACCACATCTGCTTTTTATACCGCTGATGCTGGCGCCCTGGTAATTTATGCTGCCACAGATTATGTTCCTTCCAGCACACAGCATGTAATAGATGCACGATATTTTTTAAGCTCTTCGCGTATTCCATTCCTGGAGCCCCGCAATCATCAGGATATGTATGAAGCGGCATTTACAGCTGCCGACATCAGCAGGAAATTTCATACGTCAGTGGTAGTTCTTGCATCAGGCATACTGGCGCATTCAGAAGGGTTGGTTGTGACAAAAGAAGCGAGAAAAATAAACAGACGTGAACTTCCGGAAAATCTTCACGCTTGGATGCTTATGCCCGTTATAGCCCGCAGGAATTATAACAAAGCAACACAGGAACGTATTCCCCAGATAAGTGAATGGCTTGAACATTCTGAATTAATTTCTGAAGAAAAAGGAAAAGAAGACTGGGGAATTATTTTGAGCGGAGAAAGCAATATTATAGTGAGGGAGGCATTGAAAAACATAAATAAAAATCCGTCTATTCTATCACTTGGTATGACTTATCCATTGCCAAAAGAACGAATCAAAAAATTTGCTTCGGGTATAAAGGGGAAAATATTTGTTTTTGAAGATGGAGACAAATACCTTGAAAAGCAACTGCGTCTTTTATCCATTCCTGTTATTGGCAAAGATGAAAACAGTGTTATCACTGACTGGTCGCCACAAATGGTGATTGAACAATTATCAAAACATATAAAAATAGATTATAAAATAAATAAGAAAACAATCGATATCAAGCCTCCTATGCGGCCACCTTCCATTTGTCCGGGATGCCCTTACAGAGCGTTTACATTATGTGTTGACAAATTAAAGAAGAAGAAAAAGATATATGCTGCATTTGGAGATATAGGTTGTTCCAGCTTGTTACATTATCTTAATGCTCTCGATACGGTTTGTTGCATGGGCGCTTCTGAAACCACAAGACAGGGTTTTGTTTTATCCCTCCCCGAATATGCATATAAAACCATCAGCGTTGTAGGCGATTCATGCGAATGCCATACAGGACTTGATGCAACAAGGAATGCTATTTTCAGGCACACCCCCGGCGTTAAAGTGATACTTGATAATACTGTAACAGCAATGACAGGTGGACAGCCTGCTCCAAGCAGCAAGGTAAATCTTGCAGGCATACCGAATACTTTTAACCTGAAACGTGCAGTGGAAGCGGAAGGAGGGAAAACGGTAGTGGTGGATTCATATAATTTAAAAGAAGTGGATAAAGCCCTTACTGAATCATTGAAAGATGCAGAAAAAGGAATTTTTACTACTATTATTCTGGAAGGGCTTTGTATACAGGAAGTCGAAAGTAAAAAGAAGGTCCGTAACATCACACGCAATTATGATGTTTGCAAAAGATGTTTGCGTTGCAATATTTGCCCGGGAATAGAATTCGATGCGGAAAAGAAACCTTATTTCACCAACCTTTGTACATTTTGCGGAAGCAGCACGCCTGTGTGTCTGCAGCAATGTCCTTTCGGAGCGATCATTTATGATGAAAAGACTACTGATGAAAAAACCAAGCAAGTATTTGAAAAAGTAAGTGAAATAAAAAATATTAAAGTTGCTAAAGAGAAATTACCGGAGTCATTAAGGCTTGCTATAAGAGGAATTGGAGGACAGGGAAATTTATTTTTCGGGAAAGTGATTTCAGAGGTCATTCTCAGAACACCTTATGCAGAATCTAATATTGTAAAAGGTGACACACACGGAATGGCACAATTGGGAGGACCTGTAATATCAACATTCAGCTGCGGCTCTGTACATTCACCAATATTAGCTCCCGGTACTGTTGATGTATTAATAGTAATGGAAATAAGCGAAGTTCTACGTCCGGAATTTCTGGACCTTCTGAAACCAAATGGCACCATAGTGTTCAATAACTTTTCAGTCCTTCCAGTCGCATCTAAAAAAGAAGATTACCCTGATGTAAATAAAATATATGAAGCATTAAAGGATTATAAAATAATTAAAATAGATGCGAATAAAATAGCATATGAACTTGGCGATATATCCGGAAAGACAGCCAATGTGGTTGTGCTCGGATTATTATCTACTATAAAACCTTTTAATAATATCCCGGAAGAAATATGGTTGTCAGCACTTATGGCTGTTTCTCCAAATGATTTTATTAAAGCGACAAACAAATTATCCTTTGACGCAGGAAGAAAACAGAAAATAAATAATTAAAAGAAATTCAATATGAAAAATACACCGATAGATAAAGAATTAGTAGATGAATTATTAATAGAAAGAAAAATAACACATATTGATAGAGCTTCTATCCGTGAAGTTAAGAAACTAATTAATGGCATTGAAGAGAAAAGCGGTCAAAAATTCATTCGAATGGAAATGGGAATTCCCGGACTGCCTGCTCCAAAGATAGCTGTTGATGCTGAAAAAGCGGCTCTTGATAAAGGTGTTGCATCCTGGTACCCTGACCTTGACGGAATCCCTGAATTAAAAACAGAAACATCAAAGTTTATTAAAAACTTTCTTGATGTTGATGTCACTCCGGAAGCATGCATTCCAACGGTTGGTTCTATTAACGGAGCTTATGCCACTTTCATGGTTGCAGGCAGGATGAATGTTCAAAAAGATACTATTCTTTTTATAGATCCCGGTTTTCCTGTTCATAAACAATTGGTCAAAATGATAGGGATGAAACAGGAAAGTTTTGATGTGTATAATTACAGGGGTGATAAATTGAGAAACAAACTCCTGTCTTTTCTTGAAAAAGGTAATATCTCTACAATTTTATATTCCAATCCGAATAATCCTTCCTGGATATGTTTTAATGAAGAAGAGCTAAAAATAATCGGAGAGCTGGCTACCAAATATGATGTTGTTGTAGCAGAAGACCTGGCATATTTTGCAATGGATTTCAGGAAAGACATCTCAAAGCCGGGTGTTCCACCATTTCAATTAACGGTAGCAAAATATACGGAAAATTATGTTTTAATGATTTCAACCTCAAAAATATTCAGTTATGCAGGGCAGCGTGTGGCCATGTGTGCCATTTCCGATAAACTCTTCAATTCTGAACATAATGATCTGTTAAGGTATTATTCAAATGCTAATTTCAGGCATACATTAGTTCACGGAACTGTTTATGCAACAACTGCTGGAACATCAAACTCAGCACAATATGCAGTAGCGGCACTTTTGAAAGCTATTAACAATGGGGATTATAATTTTGTGAAAGAGATTCGCGAGTATGGGGAAAAAGCAAAAATATTGAAAAAGATGTTTATCGATAATGGCTTTAAAATTGTTTATGATATGGATATTGACAAGCCTATAGGCGATGGATTTTATTTTACAATCTCCTATCCCGGATTGTCGGGAGAGGAATTACTGAAAGAATTATTATATTATGGTATAAGTGCGATTTCATTAGCCATTACGGGAAGCGAAAAGACCGAGGGCTTGCGTGCCTGTGTTTCGCTTATTCAACGGTCACAGTTTGAAGTGATGGCTGACAGACTTGAAAAGTTTAAAGAAAATCATTTATAAATGAAATTAGATATTTGTAGTTGTAACCTTCTTAATATTCATTGACTGATGAAAGATGTTGAAATAATAAAAGAAAGAGAAGTAAAAGGCATTCCATCCACTTCTAGGGTAGAAAGAAGATATGCAGATTTGCTGAAATACGAACCATACATAGATTCAGAAAGAGCTGTTCTATATACAGATTACATAAAGAAACACAAAAGTGATTCTAAATATCTTTTAGCAGGAGGAGCACTCAAACATATATTTACAAATCTTACTGCCAAGATATGGGATGAAGAATTATTGGTGGGAAACATTTCTCAATATTTCAAGGGAACCCAGGTTTATCCTGAATATGAAGCATGGATGCTGGAAGGTTTTAAAAAGATTAAACGCGAAGAAGAACGCTATATAGAAGGTACCCTTCAGAAGAAAGAAGATGACAGACTTGGAATTTATTTAATCAAACCTGCTGATAAAGAGAAAATACTAGAAGTTGCAAAACACTGGGAAAACAACAACTGGAGAACACTTTCAGAAAAAGTTTTAAAAGATACAAAAGACGATTTCAATCTTGTTGAGAAATGGATGCAACAACTGGTTTTTCTGCGTTTTATGTTTGATGTACCTGAAGGAAGAGTAATTGTTGATTATCAGAAAGTGATCGACAAAGGTATTGAAGGCATTTTGAAACAGGTAGAGGGAAAAATAACTAAACTTGATAAGAAGGATTCTAAAAGGCTTGAATTCTATAATGGGATTAAACTTGCTCTTGAAGGAGTAATAAATTTTGCAGAAAATCATGCAGAAGAAGCAGAACGGCTTGCACGGGTATGTACTGATAAAAAACGAAAGAATGAGTTAATAGAAATAGCACGGATTTGCAGAAAAGTCCCACGTAAACCAGCTGATACATTTCATGAAGCAATACAATCATTCTGGTTTGTTCATGTTTGTCTTTTCATTGAATTAAATGGTCGCGGTATTTCGCCTGGACGCTTAGATCAATATTTGTATCGTCCTTTTAAAAATGATGTTTCTTCAGGAAAGGATATGAGCAGAGATGCACTTGAATTGCTGGAATTAATGCGTATTAAATGTTCTGAGATCACACGCGCCCATGCAACCTTCACCGAAGCTTATCTTGGTGGAAGTGTTTATCAGAATTTGACGATAGGTGGAGTTGATAAAAATGGAAATCCATGCAACAATGAACTGTCCGAATTAATTCTTCAATCAGGAATAAATGTCAAAACCTGGCAACCTACTATTTCGGTTCGCTGGGCAGAAAGTATGAGTGAGAAATTTAAGCATAAGGTGGTTGATTGTATTAAAGCGGGTTCCGGGTACCCAGCTTTATTTAATGATGATATTGCAATAGAGCGCTTTATGAAAAACAGTCATGCATCACTTGAAGATGCCCGCGACTGGGCTCCATGCGGATGTGTTGATATGCAGATATGCGGAAATCGCATGCCGATGTACGCCGTTCCACATACAAACAATCTTAAGATTTTTGAACTGGTGATGAATAATGGTATTAATCCTGTTACCAGAGATAAACTTATAAATGTGAGTATTGATGTTGAAAAAGCAGCTTATGATGAAATTCTCAACGAGTTTAAAAAAGCAACTGCATATATAATAAGGAAAGAAGAAGAATACTGGAATACTATTATGCTTGTCCATAATGATATGGGACTTATGCATCCTTTTATGACAGCTTTACTTGATGATTGCATAGAAAATGGTAAGGATTCATATGAAGGTGGTTGCCGGTATAGTGATTCTGCCTATGTGATTTCATGCGGCATGGTAAATGTGGCAAACAGTCTGGCTGCAATAAAGAAGAATGTTTTTGAGGAAAAGTCACTTACTTTAAAAGATATAAGGAATGCAATAAAAGATAATTTTATCGGTCATGAAAAACTGAGAAAGATTTTACTTGATTCTCCGAAGTATGGGAATGATGATGATTATGTAGACAATATCCTTGCTGAATTATATGATAATTGGTCTGAGGTATCACAAAGTACGAAAAACTGGGTAGGAGAATCATGGCAGCCAAGTACTCTTTCTGTAACAACTCAAGTCCTTCATGGGAAAGCCTGTGGTGCCTCACCTGATGGAAGAACTGCAGGTGAATATGTGGGGGATGGCGCTATTTCTGCATTCCCCGGAACGGATATATGCGGACCAACCAGTCTGATAAAATCTGCAGCAAAAGTTAATGCGAAAGAACTTCAGTCTACTTTATTTAACATTAAATTCAACCCAGCAGCAATTGAAGGTAAGATTGGAGCAGAAAAATTCATTAAACTGAATGAAGTATATTTTAAACTGGGCGGGTATCAGGTGCAATATAATATTGTCGACAGTAAGATGCTGGCCGATGCACAAAAAAATCCTGAAAGATATTCTGATCTGATGGTAAGAGTAGCTGGCTTCACTGCACGATTTATTGATCTAGGCCCGGATGTTCAGCGACAGATCATTGAACGAACCCAGTATGAAGAATAAATTTGTTTTTGAATAAAAAGATCATTAAAAAAATATTATTTAATCCAATAAACAAAATAAAGGAGAGCATTTATGCCTGATGTAAGTACACTGTTTCAACCCAAGAGTATTGCCGTTTTCGGTGCTTCAGCCAATCCCGGCAAGCTTGGTAATGTATTGCTGAAAAACCTTATCACTTATGATTTCAAAGGGCAGATTTTTCCTGTCAACTCCCAAGGAGAAAATGTTTTTGACCTTAAAGGATACAAATCCATTAAGGATATTCCTTCAAAAGTCGATCTTGCTTTGATCAGCATTCCAAATAATTTTGTATTTCCCGTTATCAAAGAGTGCGGAGAATGCGGTGTAAAGAATGCTATTATTTTATCTTCCGGTTTTGGTGAAGCTGGTGATGAAGGGAAAAAGACCCAGCAGATGATAAGAGATATCCGCGAAAAAACGGGCTTGCGTTTAGTTGGTCCTAACTGCATGGGAATATACAATATTGCGCATCATCTGAATGCTACCTATTTCTGGGAATTGCCAAGGAAGCAGGGGCCGTTAAGTTTTGTTTCGCAAAGCGGAGCATATGGCGGAATTTTTTTCCACGAGATAAAAAAACAAAAACTGGCGATATCAAAATTCATCAGTATCGGCAATATGGTGGATATTGATCACGTGGATATTCTTGAATATTTAAAAGAAGATAAGGAAACCAAAGTGATCGCTCTTTTTATTGAAGAGATTAGAAACGGTAAGAAATTTATAGATACTATCGCTAACATGAATAAGCCAATTGTTGCCCTGAAAGCCGGTAAAACAGAAGTCGGACGAAGAGCAGCAATGTCCCACACTGGTTCAATGGCAGGATCGTATGAAGTCTTTGAAGCAATGTGTAAGCAATATGGTGTTATACTGGCTGAAAACAGTGATGATTTTTTCGACACGATAAAAGCTTTCCTTTCGAACGATGGAATTTTACCAAAAGGAAATAATACAACAATTATGACAATTTCCGGTGGTCCGTCTGTCATTACAAGTGATGCTTGTCAGACAATCGGACTCAACATGCCTGAAATTGATGACAAGACCAAGAAGGATATCCAGCCGCTTGTTCCATCTTTTGCCGCTTTAAACAATCCCGTGGACATGACACCACAGATAACTCCTGCCAATTATAATGCAGTAGTGGATAAAATAATGCAACAAAACTATATTGACAGCTGCATTGCAATCAATTGCGGACTGGACAGCAATGAATTCGGACAGGCTTTTGCAAATGCAAGGAAAAAATACAACAAACCTGTACATGCTTATATTATTGATAATCCAAAGATCGAAACTGTTTTTGAGGAACATAATATTCCAAATTTTTCATCACCTGAAAGAACTGCTATAGCGATGAAAAAACTTGCGCAGTATTCTCAATACAAACAAAACCACACTGCTGCTGCAGATATAAAGAAATTGCAATCTTCTTCCGCATTAAATGATTACATGAAGGGCAAACTGAAAATTTTAAGACAGATGATGGCAAGAAAACTACTTAACGAATATGGCTTACCTTGTGTTAAGGAATTATTTGTAACCGCCGGACAGGATATCAAGGCAGGTGCCAAGCAGCTTGGTTATCCTTTAGTAGTAAAAGTTGCAGGTGACGGAATGGTTCATAAATCAGACAAAGGCGGTGTAATTGCCGGAGTTCAGAATGAAGAAAAACTTCAGGAAGCTGTAAGCAAGTTAAAAAATGCATTTGGTGCAGATGTCGATCTTCTCTTGCAGAAGATGATACCGAAAGCTGTAGAAATAATTCTCGGAGCACACGAGGATGCTGTCTTTGGGCATGTGATCTTAGCCGGTATTGGCGGGATTACAACAGAAGTATATAAGGATGTTTCTATAGGCATTTGCCCTGTTGACCAAACGATGGCATATGACATGATCCGTTCTCTTAAAGGAGTCGCACTTCTTGAAGGTTTTCGCGGACTTCCTGTTGTCAATAAAGATATGATAGCAGCATTGATTGTGAAATTCTCCACATTGATTGAATCCAATCCTCAAATTAAAGAGATGGATATTAATCCAATAATGATTAATGGAGATGGTGCATTTGCTGTAGATACATTATTAGTATTATAAATAAATGGAAGTTGTTTTTTATGAAAAAGATAGAATATTACAAACCAAAATCTTTAGCTGAGGTCTGGGAACTAAAGGATAAATTTCCAAACTCACGCTATATTGCAGGAGGCACTGATGTAATGGTGAAGATAAAAAGCAGGCTGCTGGCTCCTGATGCGCTGATTTCTCTGCGTGATATTCCTGAACTTAAGAATATTTCTGTAGGAAAGAATATTCGCATAGGTGCAGGTTCCACTATAACAGAATTAATTGAAAATATAGAATTACAAAGGGCTGTTCCTGTGTTGATCGAAGCTGCAAAAAGAATTGGAAGTTTGCAGATACGTAATGTTGCAACAATTGGAGGAAATATCGGTAATTGTTCACCCTGTGCCGACACAGCTCCTTCACTATTAGTACTTGAGGCAAGCACTGTAGTGCAGAGTGCGAAAAATACAAGGACAATTCCTTTGCATGAATTTTTTAAAGGACCCGGAGAAAGTTGTCTTTCCGGACAAGAAATAGTCGTGGAGTTGCTCATTGATATTCCAGGTCCGCAGATAAAAGCTATATCAATAAAAAAAGGCAGGGTGCAGATGGATCTTGCACTGGCAAGTGTGGCAGTGCTTATGGAAATCGAAGGCAACTTTTGTAAAAAAATTCGCGTTGCTGCTGGTTCGGTCGCACCTGTTCCGCTTCGACTAATTGAAGTAGAGAAGTTTTTGGAAAATACAGAAATTACTGAAGAAAAAATCAAAGAAGCACAAAGGATTGCAATGGAATGCGTATCACCCATTAGCGACGTTCGTACTACAGCCGAATACAGGCGACAACTTGTTGGCGTTTACGTGAAAAATGCAATACAAAGTTTAATATACGGAGGGCGAAATGAAAAAGGAAATTAGTTTTATCGTCAATTCCCAAAAGAGGACGCTTGAGGTGGAAAGCCATCTACGTCTCATTGACCTTATCCGCGACAAGCTTGGACTTACAGGAACCAAAGAAGGATGTGGGGAAGGAGAATGCGGGGCTTGTACTGTAATTGTAGATGGTAAATCGGTTAATGCTTGTCTTTATCCCGCATTGGAGATAGAAGGCAGAACGCTCATTACTATTGAAGGTCTTCTTGAAGAAAACAATAAACCTTCATTTATTCAAAAAGCTTTTATTGACAATGGCGCTATTCAATGTGGCTATTGCAGCCCGGGTATGATAATGTCTGCCAAGGCTTTATTAGATAAAAACAATGACCCAAGTGACGAAGATATCCGAACTGCATTGCTAGGTAATCTTTGCCGATGCACAGGTTACGTTCAGATTGTTGATTCCGTTAAAGCTGCAGCTAAAGAAATAAGGAGGAAGTCATGAGCAAATTAAACTACATAGGACAACCAATTCCAAGGCCCGATAGTGGGGACAAAGCTGCCGGTAAGACTCTTTATATCCACGACCTTTCAAGGCCGGGCATGCTTTATGGCAAAATAAAATTCAGCGAACATGCACACGCAAAGATACTGAATATCGATACTTCCAAAGCAGAAAAGCTTCCCGGCGTTGTTGCCGTTGTTACAGCATACAATACTCCCGAGATGAGGTTTGGGTTTTTACGGGATAATTTTATTCTGAAAAAGGATAAAGTTAGACAATTCCGTGATGAAGTTGCTGCAGTAGCAGCAATATCAGAAGATATTGCAGAAGAGGCTATAAATCTTATCAAAGTGGAATATGAACCTCTTCCTGGCATTTATTCTCCTCAGGAAGCTTGTAAAGAAAATGCAATTCTTATTCATGAGTTTGATCCCCAAGGTAAGCCGCTAAGAGATAATAAAGTGCCTGTTCTGTTTCAGCATACTTCCGGAAATATAGATACCGGAAGAAAGGCTGCTAAACATATAGTGTCGGGTGAATTTTCCACGCAATGGATCCAGCAAAGCTGTATGGGTACAGCCGGAGCCATTGCCGAATTCGATATGAACAATAATCTTACAATTTGGACCAAAACACAGGTTCCTTTCTTAGCTCAACGAGATTTTCTTGGTTTCCTGCCTTGTCTTGGTTTGAAGGAGAAAAACGTAAGAGTGATAGTACCTACTTTGGGTGGGGCTTTTGGAACAGGGCTTGATACGCATGCATATGAATATATCAGTATCCTTCTGGCACATAAAACCGGAAAGCCTGTAAAAATAGTTTATGATCGAAATGAAGAGTTTGCCTGTTTGTCTCCGCGTCAATCTTCCCAGACAAAAATAACTCAAGGCTGTGATGAGAACGGAAAACTTACATTCAGGGAGATTCATGTTATTCAGGATAATGGTGCATATACCTCATGGGGCGCTACATTTCCCAGTGTAATGTTGTTACCTTCTACCTCACTTTACCGTGTACCGAATATTAAATTCCATGCAGATATTTATTACTCGAACAATACATACTGCCAGGCTATGCGCGGTTATGGTAATCCGGAGGTTAACTGGGCTTTGGAAACCAATATGGATGAACTGGCTGAACTTGTAGGCATTGACCCGTATGATTTCAGAATGATCAATTGTAATAAATCAAACGAGACCACACCGATGGGTCTAAAAGTCACTACATGTGCTCTCGACAAGTGTATGGAGTCAGTAGCCACAAAACTGGATTGGAAGCAATCAAGGAAACAGCAGAGCAAATATCGCGGTGTTGGTATGGCATCATTGTTCCATGTTGGCGGTGGCGGAAGAATTTACAAGTCTGACGGTACAGGAATGTTTTTAAAGTTAGACGATTTTGGTAATGTATATGTTTCTCATGGTGGTGTGGAAATGGGTCAGGGGCTTCATTCGGTATTGAAACAAGGGGTAGCTGATGCGCTTGGAGTTAATCCTGAAAAAGTATTTATTAATCAGGTTGACACGAATACTTGTCCGTGGGATGTAGGAACACATGCCAGCAGGGGATCTTTTATGGCTGGCAACGTAACTCTTAAGGTCGCGAATGATCTTCGAAACAAGATATTTGAACATGCAAAAACTCAGTTTCCATCTTTAGCAGAGAAAAATTTGAAATCATTTTGCAAGAAAAATCCCGAATATAACGCTCCACAATTTGATGTCAAAGAAGCCTGCAAAAAAGGCAATTTTGATATGATTAATGGTTTTGTGTTCATTAAAGATGCACCCCTCGAACCCTGGCTTCGTGTAGATTTGGGAACCCTGTTACGTGCTATTCATTTCAGGGAACAGGGCACTATGCTGAGTGCACAGGCATTTTATGATCCACCCAACGAATTACCGGATTGGAATAAGGGCTATGGCAATATGTCTGCTTCTTATGCTGTAGGAGCCCAGGGTGCAGAAGTAGAGGTTGATATCGAAACAGGCGAAGTTAAGATTCTGCGTATGGTTGCAGTACATGATGTGGGAAAGGTACTAAATCCTCAGACATTGAAAGGACAGATGTATGGTGCACTTGCACAAGGATTGGGTTATACACTATACGAACAGATTCTTACTAAAAATGGCAAGATATTAAACCCTGATTTTCGTGATTATAAAATTCCAACTATAAAGGAAATGGATTTTCCGATCGATTTGGAATTCGTAGAAACCGACGATAGCGCTGGACCATGGGGTGCTAAAGGAGTAGGTGAATCAGGGCTTTGTCCTACTGCGCCGGCAATTGCCAATGCCATTTATAATGCTGTCGGTATAAGGGTAAGAGACCTTCCTATTACACCCGATAAAATTCTTGCAGCATTGGAAAAGAAACGAAAACAAAATAAATAATAAAAAATTTCAATAAACCGATATTATCAAACTTATTTAAGGAAAAAAATATATGAGCAAGGCATCAGAGGAATGGGCTAAAAGACCATACGGCAGAGTCATCACGGAAGAAGAAGTTAAAAAACGTTCTCATCCGGCATGGCCCTATATTTATTTAAATCCAGGAACACCTGTAGAACCTGAGAAGGTCAATGAAATTCTGAAAGGTGTCATTGATATTCATATTCACGGTGCACCGCTTGGCGGCTGGCTTCCCGGCAGACCAACAATGGTTGAAACATGTATTGAAGCAAGTGAGGCAGGAATGAAAGCCCTTGTATTCAAAGACCACAATACTATGGTTAATAATTGTGCTATTATAGTTCAGGATTTTCTGAATAGGATGGCAAAAGAAAAAGCGAAAGCAGGAATTGAATTTAAACCTGTTGAGGTTTATGGCGGAATTACTTTAAATGAATCGGTAGGTGGCATGAATCTGAAAGCTGTTAAAACGGCTCTTGATTACGGAAGATGCAAAGAAGTTTGGCTGCCATCTCTTGATGCAAAACATCAGAGACAGGCAATGGGACTTCAGGGTGGTATATCCGTTACCGAGGGAACATCAGATGAGCTTACAAAAGAACTGAAAGATATTTTAGATTTGCTTGCACAATACAATAATAATACAAAAGGCGAAAGAGTGGCATTATCAACCTGCCATGTTTCAAATGAAGAAAAGGCAGCTGTCCTGAAATATGTGAAAAAGAAAAAAATGAATATAAAAGTTTTGCTGGATCATGTTACACAGGAAATGACTATATTGAATCCGGATGAAGCAAAAGAAATGATCGATCTTGGCGGTTACCTTGAATTTGCTGAGTGTTCATGTGTGCCATGGGCAGGCATGCAGGACTGGATCATTGCTTTCGATTATTCATTTGCTTTAATAAAAGATCTCATAAAAGAAAAAGGTCCGGAGCAACTTGTGCTCATTACAGATGCTGGACAACCTGGAAATCCTCCTGTTCCAGGCTGGAAGATGTTTATCAAGACATTGCTTGCTCAAGGAGTAAGTGAACGTGATATTGAAATAATGGCTAAAGAAATACCGGCAAAATTAATCTATGGGTAAAACCGGAATCGTAAGCGAGATAAAACGTTTTGCCACTCACGACGGGCCTGGCATAAGGACAGCGATCTTTCTAAAAGGCTGCCCTCTTGCCTGCAAGTGGTGTTCAAATCCTGAATCATTAGGATTTGAATCTCAGTTTTATTTTATTCCTAAACGATGTAAGAACTTTGCTGGCTGCATAAATGTTTGTCCCGAAGATGCAATCGGTAAGGATATTAATAAAAAAATTGACAGGAAAAAATGTACAAACTGTTTTAAATGTGTAGATGAATGTATTTACGGGGCGTTTCAGCAGATAGGGAAAAAATATTCAGCCGATGAACTTTTAAATGAGGTAGAGAAAGATCTTCCTTTTTATGGTGATGATGGAGGATTAACATTAAGCGGAGGAGAACCTTTGTTTCAGCATGAGTTTGCAATTTCTCTTTTAGTAAAATGCAAGAATGCGGGAATGTCGACCGTGGTGGATACGTCAGGATATGTTCAATCAGAAATAATAAAAGAAGCAGCAAAATATACCGACTTGTTTTTGTATGATATCAAACACATGGATTCAGAAAAACACAAAAAGGAAACCGGTGTTGAAAATAAGATTATTCTCGAAAATGCCATTAATATTTCCGGTAAAACAAAAATCAGAATTTCACTCCCGTTGATACCCGATTTCAATGATGATGATGAAAATATTTTGGAGACTGCAAAATTTGCTGCATCTTTAAAAATAAAATTTATTGATATCAATCCTTTTCATAATTTGGGAGCTGATAAATATGCATACCTTGGAATGAAAAACCCTTATAATGAATACAGACAATTGAAAAAGGAAGATATTATCAGGACAAAAAAAATAATTGAACAATATGGTATTTCAACAACTATTGGAAGAATGATGTAAATAGAAAAAATTAATATAAACTTCAAACAACATCCATTATGGCAAACTTACAAACAGAATTTTGCGGATTAAAGATTAAAAATCCAATTGGTGTTACTTCATGCGACTTTGGCGGACACGAAAGACTTCTCAGAAGGTGTGCTGAACAAGGTATAGGATGGATCATTGGAAAAACAGTACATAAAATTGACGGCCCACATCGTTGGCCACGTCCTTATTTCTATTCACTCCGCCGCTTTGGAAATGATCTGAAAGATGCATGGATTTGCAGCCAGATGTTTCATAACATGCCTTATGAAAAATGGCTGAATGAAGAACTTCCGAAATGTTTAGAAACGTGTGAAGAGTATAATATGCTTTATATTGGTTCCTGTTCCGGTATTGGCGCTGATCCTGAAACATGGATACCTTTTCTGAAAGATATGGAAGCGTCAGGAGTAAAAATGGTGGAGCTTGATACCGGAGGCCCGCATGCAACATTTGGAGCGGTTGATGCACACAAAGCTGTTGGCGCTCCTTTGGCTATGGATCCGGAAACAGCGTATAAAGTCACAAAAGCTTGCGTTGATGCCGTGAAAATTCCCATCATGTTCAAGATGACGCCCCAGTGTGTAAATATGGCTGGTGTTGCATTAGCAGTTGAAAAAGCAGGCGCTGCAGCTATTTCTGCAAATAATGCTTTTTACGGTTGTTGGATCGATCATGAAACAGGTAGTTTCTTTGGAGTACCCTCATCAATGGGTGGACTTATAGGCAGACCATGGCAATTGTTTTCTCTGGCTAAAGTGATGGAAATTACTGCGACTGTAAAAATCCCCGTTCTTGGTGGCGGTGGCTCATACACCTATGATGATTGTGTAAGATATTTGATGGCAGGCAGTGGGATTGCCGGATTATGTTCGTCAATATATTCCAGAGGAGTTGGTGTGTTGAAAGAATGCGTTGAAGGATTAAATGAATTTATGGACAGGAAAGGATACAAGTCAATAAAAGAAATTCAGGGTTGTGTTGTAAAAGATTTTCAATACTTAAGGGAATGGAAAAGGGAAGATCCCATGGCAGAGCTTACCCCTATTATACCAAAGTTTGAAGAATCAAAATGCAATATGTGCGGGATTTGTGTAACGGTTTGTCCTTATGGCGCATTATCAGGAGATAAGAAGACCGTAAAAGTTCCAAAATTAAATAGAGAATATTGTTTTGGTTGCGGCTGGTGTGTGGGGCATTGCAACAGGGATGCCATTGAATGCGTACATGCAGAAACAGGAGAAATAATTTGGAATGGTTATGGAACAATTAAGGATTGGGTGAAGTAAAAAGTTAATTGTTTGGTGTTTGTTGTCAGTTATAATATGGATAAACAAAAAAAAATCAACAGGTACATGCGTTTGTATTTGCAGCTTGAAGATTTATTAAAAAAGAGCAACGATGAAACAGCCCACATGGCAACGGTTTCGGCTGTGCTTTATCATAAATTGGATTATTTCTTCTGGTGTGGCTTCTATAGATTAGTGAATGGAGATCTGATTGTTGGGCCTTACCAAGGGCCTGTAGCCTGCCAAGTTTTGGCTAAAAATAAAGGCGTTTGCTGGGCTGGTATCAATAAGGGTAAAACAATTATTGTTCCAGATGTTCATCAATTCCCCGGACATATTGCCTGCGATTCACGTTCTAAATCTGAAATTGTTGTTCCCTACAGAGATAAAACTGGAAAGATAACTGTTGTACTTGATGTCGACAGCAGCGAGTTAAATTCATTTGATGAAGTGGATGCTGAATATCTTGAAAAAATTATTGCTATGATATAATAATATGAAAGAAATTTTAACCATCTTCATAGCTGCTCTTGCCTTATCAATGGATGCTTTTGCTGTTGCAATATGTTTTGGCGCATGTGCTAAGCATAAATCAGAGGTAGCGCTCAGGGTTGGAATATATTTCGGATTATTCCAAGGTTTAATGCCTTTGCTGGGATGGGGAGTAGGATTCCTCCTAAATGATTATATTCATAAATTTGATTATTGGGTGGTATTTATTTTGCTTGCGGGTATTGGATTTAAAATGATCATTGAAGCAATAACGCGAAAAACAGAAAATCGAAAACTCAATTCAAAAAATCTTTGGGTAATGGTTTCAATGTCTGTTGCTACCAGCATAGATGCATTTGCCGTGGGCTTAAGTTTTGCCCTGATTAAAATACCTATTTTCGTCACGGTTGTAACGATGGGAATAATCACATTCTTGATGTCGTATTCGGGTGTGCATATAGGAAAGAAACTCAGTATTAAACTTGGCAATAAAGCAGAGATACTTGGCGGTGTAATTCTTATTGCCATGGGAGTAAAGGTTTTGATTGAACATTTTTATTATCATACCTGACCAAGTACTTTTTTATTATACATCGCCCGAAATAGCTAATTATCCTTACTTTTGTAATTCTAATTAATGAAAATGAAAAAAACAGTATTGTCGCAAATCGTTTTCATATCCCTTTTATTTGCAAATTCAACTTTTTCGCAAATACCTCCCGGATATTATGACAGTGCAAAAGGCCTCATTGGAATTCCGCTAAAACAAGCATTGCATAATATTATAGATAACCATACTCCTGTAACATACGCTGATATTTGGACTGATTTTCAAAAGACAGATGTTAAACCAGATGGAAAAGTATGGGATCCGTATTCTGACATTCCCGGTGGAACGGCCCCATATGAATTCACTTTTATTACAAATCAATGTGGCAGCTATAGTGCAGAAAGCGATTGTTATAACAGGGAACATTCTTTTCCTGAAAGCTGGTTCAATGGTAGTGCTCCTATGTACACCGATCTTTTCCATATTTATCCGACAGACGGATATGTGAATAACAGGCGAGGAAATGATGGGTTCGGAGATGTTGGCACAGCAACATGGACCAGTGAGAACGGAAGCAAACTGGGCACATGCATAGATTCCGGATATACAGGAGTTGTATTTGAACCGGTAGATTCTTTTAAAGGTGATTTTGCACGCACTTATTTTTATATGGCAGTAAGATATTATACCGAAGATAGCGGTTGGACAGGAAGCGATATGGTTGCAGGCGCTGAACCTAAACCATGGGCACTGGTGGTGTTAAAATCATGGAACAAACTCGACCCGGTTAGCCAAAAAGAACATGCAAGAAATGATTCCATCTATAAAATACAGCATAACAGGAATCCTTTTATTGATAACCCTCAGTGGGTAGACTCAGTGTGGACAGACGCATCAGGTATCGCTGATGCAAAAGGGGGGGGTATTTCTCCTGTTATTTTCCCTAACCCTGCAACTGACAAAGTATTTATTAAATTCAATCAGAAATTAAAACAAAAAATCGAGATCTATCTTTATTCCGTTGACGGGCAAATGTTAGATGAAAAATTATATTCGGAATATAACGTTCCTATATGTCTTAAAGTAGCTGGATTTTCCAAAGGGGTTTACTATATCAGGTTTGTAACGGCAAATTTTAGTACGGTTAAGAAATTGATCTTACAATAATTTCATTCTTAATTATACCGCAATAATGGCAACAACAATAAGGATTACTAAGGAGTTCCGCTTTGAAATGGCACATGCATTGTTAGGCTACGATGGCATGTGCAGTAATATTCACGGGCATTCTTATCAACTTTCGGTTACATTGATTGGTCAGCCCGCGAATAATAGTACTGATTCTAAAAACGGGATGGTAATGGATTTCGGTGACCTTAAGAGCATAGTTAAAACTCAAATTATCGGGCAATTTGATCATGCGTTGGTATTAAATGGTTCAACTCCTGAAAAAGAAAAAATATATTCCCTGCCTTTATTTGAAAAAGTTATTTTTCTTCCTTATCAGCCTACCTGTGAAAACATGCTTACTGATTTTGCTGCAAGGATTTCTAAATATCTGCCTAAAAAAATAAAACTTCACAACCTTAAATTGCGTGAAACAAATAATTCCTTTGCAGAATGGTTTGCAGAGGATAATGAATAATTAGCTGAATAAATAGTATTAAGAAGAACATATAATAATAAAAAAGGTCTGGATTTTCCAGACCTTTTTATTTAACTTATTCATTTTAATCAAAAGAATATTTAATTCCTATCTGAGCCTGCCATCTTGAGGCTAAATCCGAGATCTGCCAAGGTGTTGATGTTTTTGGCGGAGTATAGGTAAAAGTCGGAGTGCTTCCATTATAGCCGGCAAAAGAAACCAATTCACATTCGCCATAAGATATGGAATATGCTCTGCCCCATTTAGAATTCAATAAATTCGTAAAATTCAATATGTCAAAATTGACTTCCAGTTCATGTTTTTTACTGCCAGCAGTTAAATAAAAGTTCTGAGCAACCCTTAAATCAAAATGATTTTCAAATGGAGTTCTGGCGCCGTTTCTTTCGGCATATTTTCCTATTCTTGTTTTTAAATAACTGTCATTTTGAATATAATTATTTAGTTCTTGCCATTCGGTTGCTGGGCTAACACTGCCATTCGGAATAAGATCTATATCTGCTGCCTTGGCCGGAACAAACATCAAACTATTATAACTGCCACCGTCATTATTTATATCGCTGCCAGAATAACAGTAGGAGTATGGGGTTCCGGATTGCCCGTTATAAAATATTCCTAAAGACGTGGTACAATGATTGGCATATTTTATTTTATACGTTACTACTCCCACGCACCTGCTTCCTAAAGCAAATGAAGAAGGGGCCAATTCCGGGGTATTAGTGCCCATATAATTGTAATTATATTGCCAGTTTGAAAGAGCCACGCTACTTGTTGCATCATTGGTACTAAATGATTGTCCATAAGTGTATGAGCCGGAAACTCCCAGCCCGAATTTGAAGTCCTTTTGCAACTTGCCGGTAAGTGTATATGAGTAACCCTGATTAGTGTTAGATAAATACATAATATGGGTATAATATTTTGTGAGTGCAGGCACTCTGGGGGGGGTAGTGATAGGATATACTGGTCTATTATCTGTTCCTGTAAGATTAGTCATGGGCTCCATAGTCAAATCCTGGTATGCAATGTCATTAATTTTCTTGGTATATATCCCTTCTACGGTAGCTTTGATACCCAAAGGTAACTTTTGGTCAATTGCCAGATTGGTTCTGAAGTTCTGAGCAAATTTGAAGTTCTTTGAAACCACATCAACTTCAGTTGTGGCAATTGGCAAATGCAATGAATTAACAGTAGTTATCTGATTATTAGGATCAGGATTGAATGCTACAGGTTTAGTCAGGTCACTTATTCTTGCAATATCTGTTCCGGTATTTGAATATTGGTTCGATAACCAAACAAAAGGAATTCTACCTGTAAATATTCCTGTTCCTCCTCTAATTTGTGTACTGTGTTTACCATTTACATCCCAATTAAATCCCAATCTTGGAGAAATTAGCGGATTTGATTTGGGCATTTGGGTGGTTGCCAGATTATAAGTTTTTGCAAGAGCGCTTGTATCAAAAGTGTTATTTGCATCAGGTTTATCAGGGAAAACAGGAACATCAACCCTTACACCGGCAGTAATTTTAAGATTCTTTATAAAACTGATTTCGTCCTGAGCGTAAGCTCCAAGCTGCATAGCACTGAATTGGGCTGCCCAGTTAGGCTGGCCGGGAACAATAGAATAATAATAATTATAGTTAGCACAATCCCAGTTAGCAACCTGATGGGCAGGGCTTGAAGTTATATCCATGAATGAAGAATAAGTTGAATAAGTATAATATCCATGTTCGTCTTGTATGAAAAGATTTTTAAAATGATATAACTCATCTTCAGTACCTATTGTAATTTTGTTTTTGTTAAGATAAATACTCAGATTATCAGATAAGGTAGTGATATTCTGTTTTAAAGAATTTGCCATTGATGAATAATCGGTTCCTAAAAAAACAGATTGTTGAGGAGTAACACTGATTTTTATATATGGGAATGCATCATTAGGGACAACTCTGTGGTCATAAACAGTAGTATAGCCTATCCTTAATTCATTCGACATTTTATTACTGAACCTTGAATCAAACTCCATTACAGTATTATTTGTAACATCTTTCATAGTATATCCTCCGTCATTAATAGTCAGAGAGTTTATACTTCTGCTTAGAATATCTTCAGATGCCTGGACATAATTATTTCTGATAGTAAGTTTATTATTTGAATTGATATTCCAGTCAACACGAGCAAATAATTTCTCAGAGGATGCTTTATTTGTATATGGTCCGTATCCTCCTCCGCTATAAGTTCCATCGCTAACCTTTGCTAAAACCTTCTCAATATTTTCCATAATTGAATCCGGAATAGCAGAGCCTCCTCCTATGTTGTATGTCGAAGGAGTGCTTCTATTTGTTTCTTCTCCATTTATAAAATAAAATAATTTGTCTTTTATTATTGGTCCACCCAAACTGACGCCCATCTGTTGGTTGGAATAATTGTTTGCCTTTGAACCATCAATTACAGATTTACCTACAAAATTTTGATTATTATCAAAGAAATAAACATCGCCAAAAATATTATTGGCTCCGCTTTTGGTAACAGCATTAATGCCGGCGCCAGTAAACCCACCCTGTTTTACATCATAAGGCGAAATGGCAATATTAACCGTTTGAATAGCATCAAGACTTATAGGTTGTGTTCCGGCCTGTCCGCCATTGGTACCTGATCCTGCAAGCCCAAATACGTCATTATTTACTGAACCGTCTATTGCAAAATTATTATAACGATTATTTGCTCCGGCAAACGACCATCCATTTGCTTCAGGGGCAAGTCTGGTATAATCTGTTAAACTTCTTGAAATGGATGGCAACATTTGCAAGTCTTTACTGGAAATGTTCGTATTTGAACCTGTTCTCCCGGAATTAAAGGTGTTATCTGTCTTGCCCGAAATAACAACCTGGTTTAAATTGGTAGAGTTACTCGAAAGCTTATAATTCAGATTTAAATCTTCGCCCAAATCAAGATATATTGTTGAATCAATCTGGTCTTTATATCCAAGCATACTCACCTTAATATAATAAGGTCCTCCTACTTTCAAATCGGGAAGAACATAATCACCTTTTGCTCCGGAAGTGGTAACATAATTACTTCCGGTAGGTTTATGTATAACTACAATAACACAACCTGGTAAAACTTCCCCTTCTGCAGAAGTTAATGTTCCGTTTATTGAAGCTGTTGTAATACCTTGCCCGGAAACTTCAGTGTTAATAAGAATTAACATAGTGAGCATTCCTATGCCAAATAATAATTTTCTCATTTTAATCTTATTTATTAAAATAATGTTTGGGATAATTTTATTACTTAATTATTATGGGTGAAAAAAAATCACTTAGGCAATTTGCCGTTTTTCCGGACATTTGCGCTAAGTGATTTCTGAAAAACACTTCTATGTGTTATAAGCCTTTATTATTCTTTTACAATTTTATTGGAAACAACAGTTCCATTATTTAACATAACTTTTGTAAAATACATTCCTTCTTGTAAATTTTCAGTGTTGATAGAATATTTTGTATTATTTACATTATCATAAGCAGCTACTAATTCTCCTACCATATTATAAATTTTAATATTCTTAATCATATCGGAGGTATTGCTGATCGTAACTGTGGAAGTAACAGGATTAGGATAAATAGAAAACTTTCCGTACGCATTCAAATTTTTAATTCCGACAAGCGTACCTGTAATTTGAATACTGTCAACATAATATGTTGCTGCAGCTCCGGTAGTGGATGTATAACGGAATGCTATACAAATGCTATCACCTTTATAAGAGTCTAAGTTAATATTTGATTTTTGCCATGCACTACTGGCAGTACCGTTTGGAAGGGGAATATTTGCACCTGTAAGCGTATCCCATTGGTGAGTAGCAGCAGTTGTATCAGGTAATCCATTGCGCCATTTAGTTGATACCATAACTATCATAGCAGGTCCTGCATATTTCGCACACTTGGAAGAAAAACTAAAATTAACACCCGAATATAGATTCGTACTAAAATAGGGGGAAATATACCACTGGTCTGTTAGTAGATTACCTGAAGTGGATGAATATCCATTCCCTTTTAATTCGTTTATATTCCCTGCTGTATAATGTGAAATTATCCAGTTATAATTACAGGTAGTTTGAAGATGTGCTGTATCCCATCCTCCGTATGTTAAAGCGGGGCCCTTAGGAAAAGGCATAGTTGTGGTGTCTTGCGCAAGAGCGGCTGCTGAAGAATCCATAACATTTAAATTGTCGGGAGCGCCATAAACCATATACCTGTAAATAGGCAAAGGACGATACTGGTGCTGCCCGTAAGTTAATCCTGTTGCAAAAAACATTGCAACAACAATTGCAGTAAGTAAACTTTTCATTTTCATAATTGATTTTTTAAGTGATTAATAATTAAGTTTAATTTTCAAATTTATTTATATTTAATGCAAAGACTGTTAATTTATTATTATTTAATTGCAAAGAAAAAATTATTTTTTGAATAATAAATTAAAAAGGAATGCGAAATTAAATAAAAAATTAATAATACCAAGAAAACCTTCATGTTTTTAACAGTTTTCTTAATAATTTTTTGTTAAAATTTATTCTTTTACTAATCTATTGACAGTTTTCCTTTTCTGATAATGACTAAATGTGTCGGTAAACAAAAAAGGCTGCACTTGTGCAGCCTTTAACTTTATTAATCAAATATATTTTATGAGAATTTATTCTTTAACAAACTTTTTAGTTTCAATGATGCCTTTTTCGTTCATTAACGAAATAAAGTAAATGCCTTTTGAAAGGTTGCTTACATTAATATAGGCAGCGCTGCCCGAAATATTAAGCTTTTGAATGGTTTCGCCAAGAACATTGAAAATCTTTATTACATTAACGTCTGTCATATTGCTGATGATAATATTGTTTGAAACAGGATTAGGATAAATGCTGACAGAGTTTTTATTCAACTCGTTTATCCCTGTTGCTACTGCAATATCGTTAACATTTCTGGGTTCAATAACATTTGGACCTCCGTTATTATATACCACTCCGGTTATGTTATAACTTGTACTTAAAACAGGAGTATACGCATAAAGTAATTTGCCGATGTATGAAGAATCGGTATCAAAAACCACCCATTCGCCATAGGTGTTGGGGAGTTTCACACAGGGGACATCCGATATTTGCACCAGGATACCTTCAAGGCTTTCATCACCCGATGTGGCTCCTGTAACGGGATATGCGGCATGCACAGGATTGCTTGCCGAAATTCTGGTTAAAGAAGCAAGATTAGATATTTCAGTATAATTATAATATTCCTGAACTCCACCGGTTAGTGTAACAGAGTCGCCCTGAGCAAGGCTAAGTGCAGCGGCATGAGCTGAATCGTAAACATAAACGCCATTCCAGGGTCCGTATGCATCCTGTATGAAAAATCCTTTATTAAACCTAGCTGAAACAACGCCTGATGTAGTAACAATGGAATCATTTAAAGGCGAATTGGCCGGTGAGGCTGTGGTATATTGAATATTGTAAATACTTACTGTTCGAATAGGTTCTGTAGTAATGGTAACGTCATCAACCTGCAGGTCTTCCAAATCGGCAACGGTTAATTTTGCGGATAAAATAAATGTAGAAACTGCAGATGTGGTATCGGCTGTAATTGCCTGTGATTCCTGTGTCCAGGTGGTTGTATTAACAGCTATGTAAGAATTATAAACATAATCTGTTAAAGCGCTTCCTCCTTTGTATAAACCGGTTCTGATACTGCCGTGACCTCTTACCCAAAAAGTAATGTAATAAGCCGTTCCTGCAGTAATCGGGACAGCGTGGGTTGTTAATCTTTTATGCGATGATGTTCTGCTTTGAAGTTTAATGGCATAAGTTCCGCTATGAGGAGTGCTGGTGTATTGCGTGGTACTATCTCCATTTGCTGCAAAACTTGTTTTAGCGCCAAACCAGTCAGTGGGTATAATGGGTGCTGAACTAGTCCAAGTTTCAAAACCGCTGCTGAAAACAACAGTCTGTGTTCTTCCTGTGTAAAAACTCAGCGCCAGGAAACTGATAATTGATAATGTGATAATTCTTTTCATGTTGATTAAATTTAATTAATAAATAAGTCGTTTAAATGAGTAAAAAATTATTAATGGGGAGCAAATGTATATAATTAATATTAAGAAAACATTAAATAGGGTTAATTTTTCTTAATGATTACGTTGTTGTTTATAAAGATTTATTTCGGGAAGGAATGAAGGCAGGCCTTTTTTCTTATGCTTCTTGCAACTTTTCAGGATGTTGAATTTAAAGCTAAAATAAAAATCCTCTCCAGAAAGGCTTTGGCTGAAAATGGCGCCTATTTTGTCACTTCCTATAATAAGAAAGTTGTTAAACCTGAATGCTATGCCTACTCTTGGCCATAAATACTCATAAAAAACAATAGGTAATGCAACGCCAAATCTCCTTGTATCGTATCTGGGAGTTATTGAGATACTGTTTGCCCTGTCAACGCCGGGAAGCCCGAAATGCGGAATACGCTGTACCCACGTGCCGTTTAAATAAATATTATAACCAATATTATAATCAAATTGAACGCTAGCAGCCCATGGAAGCATCATTGTAAAATCGCTCTTTGAATTAACAAGATTACTGAAATGCGCTTTTAAAACCGAGTCGAATCCATTAATGCCTTTTGTATGCATTTTAGTAATATTTACCCAATCATCAGTACTGTTATTAATAGTATAGTTGTTGGTAAATCCGTTAAAATTAATATAGCCAATGTCAACGAGTGAAATTCCCAGTTTCCAGAGATATTGCAGGTCAAGTTCCTTATCACAGAAATTCGGACACTGATAGGAGTTCTTGATGGTCTTCTTTTTAAAAGTAACACCCAAATCGGTTGATGCTCCACTTCCGCAAACAGTTACTGGATGGTTCAAATTAGCGGCATAACCGGCTTTAACTGAAAGGTCTTTAAAATAAATTGTACTGTCATTGGGAACAGTAATATTTACTCCTTTGTTCAAGCAATATCCGCCGGCATAACCATCCAAATGTTTTAAAGTTATGCCACCATTGACTTCCCAATCGCGATTATTAATTATTTGCCTGGCTATGGTTATACCTAATTCATCCCATACAAGCCCATTTATCCTGAATTTTGGTATCTCAAGCTGTTTATTCTGAAGTGGAAGATATGTCAGGCGAGGAGAATCTTCGTATAACAGCCTGGCTGCAACCGGGCTAACGCGTACAATAGAGATATCCGCTCTGGCTGCGTCTTCAATGGAGAAACTCCACTTTTTAAAATTAAACATAAAAGAGGGACCTTGCACAAGCGCATTCAAATAAGCATTCTTTCTCCAATTATTGTTATCTTTATTTTCAAGCATATATTTTGCCCAAGTGCCATGTTCTCTCTGCTGAGTATTATCTATTTTTATTTTATTTTCTCCATCATCATCGAGAAGATCCAAAACATTAGTCGGAAAAAGATAAACATAGTTATTATCAAAATAGGATTGTGCTGTAACAAGATTGATATCCACTATATATGGGGATCCTGCAATAAATGAAGGGTTTATCCATTCGCCTGTAATTCCAGAATATATGCTGTTG